>JAESQP010000065.1 GCA_016765075.1 Gammaproteobacteria bacterium | reverse complement strand
TTTCAGCTTGCTTGATGATGGCCAGTATTTGACTATCAGAATAACGTGATTTTTTCATGTAGATCTCCTTCGTAAAGTTTACGAGAAAATTCTACTTTTGACCTCCGCTATTTATCGGGGGGATTACCCAAACACCTGAGCAGTTTGAAAACAAGTATGATATTGCTTGATTTAACTGTCCGTGAAAGTCAGCACACCTCACTCTGTCCCTACCTCCCGCTTATAGATTTAACTTACGTACAGGTATCAGGATCTGAATCTGGATTACTGCATGGAAGGACTGTTTGTGTCTCACTATTGTCAGTTGTATCATAATTAGTATCGCTATTATCAGATACCACAGGTGCATTTTGCATTGTCACTTGTGATGCCGAAACACCTAATACCGCTGTACCACTGCCTTGCTGTGTAATTATCATTTTCTGAGCAATGTTCAAAAAACGCGTATAAATTTCTAGTGTTTGTTTTTCATCTGCGTTGGTATTCATTGCCATTTCACAGGCTCGATAAGTCATTTCCCTTAAAATTAACACAGCAGGATTTCGACCACCTAAAGACAATGCGCCTTGTGTGGACTTTTCACCAATTCCGTCACTCGATGATGAATTAAATTTTGAATTTGTAAAACCAAAATCACCACCTGTACTCTGAGTTTCGGCAAAATCTAATGATCGTGGTGCGCATATGCGATCTTGATTGCCGTGTTTTTTCAATATCGCAACTTTCATGTATGGAGGCGTTTCAAGAATCGAAATTCCATCGCGTTCTATTAATTTACCTTGTGGTGCAAAAGTAGTACATGCTGACATTGCAAAAAACATTGGTAATAAGGCTAGTGATAATAAAATTTTCATAGTATTTGACTTGAAGTTAACCATAATAATTTAAATGATAGCCTATTAAAAAGCTTACTTGGCAAAAATATGCCATTTTTGTTTTTCAATATCACTGCAATTTAAATTTCTTATTTTATTTCTCGTATGAAAACCTTCCGCCTGCAAACATTGACCTGTGTGTAAATTCACAAATCTTCCATTACTAATCCTGTACATCTGGTTATGTGGCTCTTTGTTCATAGACCTACACTTACTAACAGATGCAATTGCACCTCGAGTATTGCTAGTCATACAGCCACCTGTTTCATCACTTTGTATTTGATAATAGTCAGAATATTTTTTATTTTTATTACCTTTATAACTGTTGTATTTATGAAATGACCAACTTTGATAAGGTGTGTTATTACAAGGATATACTTCTAATAGATGATTACCCTTAACAGTAAAATCCAGGCATATAGGGGAAGATGGATGCACATATAGCTGCCTATGCGCACCAGGAGAGCCCTTTACTAGACTAAGACTGGGATTATCATAATACAGTTTTTGATTATTACTATAATCCTCACATGGGTAGTCTATGGTTTCTTTCATATGTCCAAGCATATTAACGCATTGTTTGGTTTTACTATTTTTCAAGAGACCCTCACTCGTAATCTCAAAATTTTGTTGCGCTAAATTACTTTTACATTTTGCAGTTACATATCCACCATTTTTGGATGTGGCTGCCAAACATTTATCGCCATTGACTCCATTTCGAATCCAGAAATAACCGGGGTTACTTTTTCCTACGTCATGAAAACTCCATCTTTGATTTGGTCCACCATGACAACGCTGTCCGCTAACTTTATTCTTGCCAACGTACAAATCCAAACATACTGGATCGCTTAGTCTGGTTAATAACTTTAAATTTGCACCAGGGTTTTCGTTATGTTTAATTCGCACAATTTTTTCTGTTGGAATTCTGCCTTCTTTAATGTCTTCTTTAATACCTGACTCACAGATTTTTGTCACGGTTTCTTTAACTATCGGCTTCGAACTATAGTAGAGTCCGGTTCTCAATGCTTTTGCAATTTTAAATATCTTTTTTGCGCGCGTGACTTCATCTGGAATCATTCCACCTAATCCAGCATCAGCCGCATAAGCAAAAACTTCACCGCCTATGTCATAACATATAGCCTCTTGATCAACACGCGGAAATGATGGTCTAAACTTTAAGTTATGGTCACTATCTTTTGCACCAATAACAACTTTCTCAACCACATTGGCTACGCATGAAGCTCCTTTTTTTCCTTCATCGAAGGCCGCCAACATAACAGCACACATTCCCCTGTCAGTCACTGGCATACTAGAACAAATATTTGATTTATATGCGCGACCTGTTGCTTCAGCAAAAATTTCAGAATTTGCTTTACCGGTAATAACAGCCGTAACAATTTTCTGAACATAAGGGAATATACCGCAGGCCATGCCGCGGCTAATATTTGTTTTACATGCAAGAACACCTGGAAATGCCGAGTTAGAGCTGAGGAAACTCAGCTGTTTTATTTCATTTAATCCGGTTACATTCAATTCTGGTGTATGCTTTGCAACGATAGTATCAATACTGCTATAGACGCTTTTTAATGGGCCGGTGAGCTTACCAGTCCCTTCTTTACAGCTGCCTTCCAATGAACTTAACGTTAATCTCTCCAATTCATTAATCGCCTTGTTTATCTCCTGTTCCATCGTTTTAGCGATTGAAACCGATTCCTTGGCAACTTTAGCCGCAACATATTTAGCTGCATCTTCAGTTTCACGCTCTAATGTAATTAACTCTTTACGCGCTTTATTGTATTCACTTTCAGTCCAGTGCTCGATATCACTGAGCACATTTGCAGATACTTGAGTTACAAAAAAAGTCAGCATTAATATTGTTATTGTTTTCATTTTTATCCTTTAATATGCTTAATTTATCATGCAAATCATTATTCACTTACGTATTGTATTCTCTAAGCAAAATGAGACTGATATATTATTTATGGTTTACTAAAATGATTCCAAAACATAGGGTCACAAAACACAAAACATAGCAAAACATAGGGTCACAAAACATAGAAAACATAGGGTCATAGAAAACATAGGGTCAGGTCTTTGATTTATGATCGCTGACAGCTAAAGAGCTCAGACTGAACCTCAGGCCCTTGTCACATATCTACACTATTGTTACGGCCAAAAAATATCGGCCTTTAATCTATCGCGTTGTTATTCAGAGCCAACTCTCTGGTAAAAAAATACCAGTCAAGCAGGATGCTGCGCATCCATCTCACGCAACGCCTTGCCAAAGCGAAAACCGAACTGCTTGGTCGAATCAAATAACCAACGATCCACCGTGCTGAATAAAATTTGGTTATAGCACCTACCTTCTTCTGTCATATTAAATTTCATATAATTGGCAAGCTCTTTATCTGAGATAGCACGATAAACATAGAGGCCAGCTATCAACATTCGGCCACGAACACCAATGGTAATTTGGTCACGTGATTGCGCAATATTTTTATAGACTTTACGTAGGGTGTTTTCGCCTGGCATCTCACCATTGTTAGCAATTTCTGTTGCCAAAGCCATCGCATAATTGGCATTAATAATCATCTCAACCGATTGCTCAATCGCATTCATCGAGCTATAGAGTTCAGTCATCATTAAGCGTCGTGTATCACTTACTAAGTAAAGCTCGCTACTGACTGAATAGGCACGCAGGTCATCTGAATAGGTGGCTACGTTATGCTGGCTCTCAGCAGCGTTGATTAAATCACCCAAAGCTGTTTTACGCCAAGCAAGAATGCGTTCAGCATGTTCATCCGTTAAGCCCATCATCAGCGCTTCGCGAATACGTGATTGTAGCGCTACAGCAGAAAAAACGTCCTCAGCAATAGTCTGGGCAATTGCAATAGTACTTGGTGGCATACCTTGCGTCGTCATAGCCTGCACCACAGACGGCGACATTACCCCAGCAACACTCTCAGCAAAGGCGTCTAAATCATCGAGGTCGTAGACTTCCACAACGAGAGGTCCGGCACAGGCCTGCATGGTTGCTAAGCTCATATATAGAGCCACCACCAATGACATCAGTGTCGAATAACAGTTTTTATGGGTATTCATACCACG
>JAESQP010000064.1 GCA_016765075.1 Gammaproteobacteria bacterium | reverse complement strand
TTCTCGGGCAGGCTCCTAGCTAACTACGATATTCCGCGTTGATACGCACATAGTCGTAAGATAAATCACAAGTGGATACCCGTGCTGTTTCAGTGCCACGACCTAGCTCAATACAAAGACAGTACTCCCGTCGCTGCATGACTTGCTTTGCTGCTTGTTCGTTATAACTAGCGGCGCGCGAGCCATTTTCTGCAATGAGTACGTCATTAAGGTGAAGCGTCACTTTTTCGGTATTAAGATCATCGATACCAGCACGCCCAACGGCGGCCAATACTCTACCCCAATTGGGATCTTGCGCAAAGAAAGCGGTTTTAACCAACGGTGATAAAGCCACCGTATCAGCCACTTTACGACACTCTTGCTGAGACTGACCACCGGTGACTTCAATATGGACTAAACGCGTCGCGCCCTCGCCATCTGCCACAATGGCCAGCGCTAAGGCCTGACACACTGAATCAACCGCAGTACTCAACGCCTGATAAGCAGCACTATCCACACCACTCACCTCAAGGCTGCTCTGCCCGGTTGCCATCAATACACAGGCATCATTAGTTGAGGTGTCACCATCAACCGTAATACAGTTAAATGACTGAGCAACGGCCTTATTTAAACAGTGAGATAGAATGCCGTCATCCACTTTGGCATCCGTCGCAATATAGGCGAGCATAGTCGCCATATCAGGGTGGATCATACCGGAGCCTTTGGCAATACCGCTGACAGTGCCAATTTGGCCACCACTTTCAAACTGTACCGAGGCGATTTTTTCAACGGTATCTGTGGTCATTATAGCCGTTGCCGCCGCCGACCAATGGTCTTCTGCCAAGTCTAAAACTAATTCATCCATGACTGCGGTTATTTTATCTACCGCTAAACGTTCACCAATAACGCCAGTGGAAAAAGGCAATATCGATGTCTCATCAACTTTGGTGCGCGCTGACAACTCACGGCAACTGGTCTTGGCATCGTCAAGCCCAATCGCACCCATACCGGCATTGGCATTGCCACTATTAATTAATAAATAACGTGGTGAAGTCTGTTGTAAATGTTGTTTGGCTAGCACTCCGGGCGCAGCGCAAAAACAGTTCTGTGTAAACACTGCAACGCACACGCTACCTTCAGCCAACTCAATCAAGGTAACGTCATCACGCTCAGTTTGCTTAATACCTGCACATGCAGTGGCGAGACGGATGCCTTTGATAGGCTTAGTGTCTTGCTCAACGGCAACCAATGAAGTCAGCGTATTGCTCACACTATTCTAACTAAATAAAGATAAACTAAGCTAGCTTGCCGTGACATTGCTTGTATTTTTTACCTGAACCACAAGGACAAGGCTCGTTACGGCCAACTTTAGGCTGCGCACGAACAAAGGTTTTACTTGCATGTTCTATTGCTTGCCCATCCCTCTCAGACTGATCGGGTATAGCCGAACTCTCGGCATGCTGATACTGCATTTCTGATGGCTGCTGACGACGACGCTGCGCTTCAATCGTTTCAACATCTTCCTCATCACGCACCTGTACGCGACTAATAATGCTGACAACTTCCAGGCGAATACGCTCAAGCAAGCTATTGAACATATCAAAGGCTTCACGTTTGTATTCCTGCTTGGGGTTTTTTTGTGCGTAGCCACGTAAATTAATGCTTTGGCGCAGATGATCCATTGCTGCCAGGTGATCTTTCCAGAGACTATCTAACACTCTTAGCATTACTGCTTTTTCAAGGTGACGCATAGCCTCAGGGCCTGCTTGATCTTCTTTTTCCTGGTAAGCCTCCACGGTCATATCAAAAATTTTCTGACGCAAAGTTTCCTCATGCAAACTTTCATCGTCATCCAACCATTGGCGTACAGGTGTGCTCATGGCAAACTGTTGCTCGACATCTTTTTCTAGGTTCGGCACATCCCATTGCTCTTCTAAGCTGCCAGCCGGCAAGTGACGGCTAATCACTTCGTTGACTACATCCTCACGAATCGCATGAATAGTGTCAGACACATCGTCACTGTCCATCAACTCATTACGTTGTTCGTAAACTACTTTACGCTGATCATTGGCAATATCATCGTATTCTAATAATTGTTTGCGAATATCAAAGTTATGGCCTTCGACTTTACGCTGCGCATTCTCAATGGCTTTGGAAACCAGGCCATGCTCAATGGCTTCACCTTCTTGCATGCCCAATTTTTGCATCATTTTAGCAACACGATCCGAAGCAAATATGCGCATCAAATTATCTTCTAGCGAAAGATAGAAACGTGTAGAACCGGCATCACCCTGGCGACCAGAGCGGCCACGCAATTGATTGTCGATACGGCGCGATTCGTGGCGCTCTGTGCCGATAACATGCAACCCACCAGACTCTAATACTTGTTCATGCAATGACTGCCACTCATCATTAGCGGCTTGACGCGCAGTGTTGTCATCGTCATTAATCTTATTTAACGCTGACTCAAGGTTGCCACCTAAGACTATATCGGTACCACGCCCCGCCATATTGGTGGCAATGGTGATAGCACCGGGGCTTCCCGCCCGAGCAATAATATCTGCCTCACGCTCATGCTGCTTGGCATTAAGCACTTCATGCTTAACCTTGGCTTTACTGAGCAAGCCTGATAAATATTCAGACGTTTCAATGGAGGCCGTACCGACTAACACCGGCTGCTGTCGTTGATAACAATCTTCGATATCCTCGATAATGGCAGCGTATTTTTCATTAGCCGTCAGGTAAATCAAATCCGTCATATCATCTCGCACCATACTGCGATGCGTTGGGATGACAACCACTTCAAGACCGTAAATCTGCTGAAACTCGAATGCCTCAGTATCTGCTGTTCCGGTCATACCACTGAGCTTGTTATACAAGCGGAAGAAATTTTGAAAGGTAATCGATGCTAAGGTCTGGTTCTCTTGCTGAATAGCTGCGTCTTCCTTGGCCTCTACCGCTTGATGCAAACCATCCGACCAACGTCGTCCTGGCATGGTTCTACCAGTAAACTCATCGACAATGATCACTTCATTGTTATTGACAACATAGTGCACATCTTTTTGGAATAAAACATGAGCGCGCAAGGCACAATTAATGTGGTGCATCAACATAATGTTGGCAGCATCGTATAGGCTCTCACCCGCTTGCAAAAGACCTGCCTTTTCGAGCAACTCCTCAACATGCTGGTGACCGTCTTCAGTCAAATAAGCCTGTCTTGCCTTTTCATCAACACTGTAGTCGCCATCACCATCCTCTTCTTCTTGCTTGGTAAGAGCAGGAATAAGCGTATTGACCTTGACATACAGATCTGTTTTATCTTCAACTGCGCCGGAAATAATAAGCGGCGTGCGTGCCTCATCAATCAGAATCGAGTCCACTTCGTCAATAATGGCAAAATTGAGCTTACCCTGAACACGATCACCGGCTGAGAACGCCATATTGTCTCTAAGATAATCAAAACCAAATTCATTATTGGTGCCGTAAACAATATCGCAGGCATAAGCAGCGCGTTTTTCTTGCTGATCCTGACCGCTGTAAATTACGCCAACAGACATGCCAAGGAAGCGGTATATTTGTCCCATCCACTCGGCATCGCGCTTAGCCAGGTAGTCGTTGACGGTGACAATGTGAACACCCTCTCCCGACAGAGCGTTGAGATAAGCAGCAAGAGTAGCAACCAGGGTTTTACCTTCGCCGGTACGCATTTCGGCAATTTTGCCTTGGTTCAAGACCATGCCGCCAATAAGCTGGACATCGAAATGACGCATATTATGAACACGCTTACCTGCCTCTCTTACCACAGCAAAAGCATCGGGGATAAGGCTATCTAACGATTCACCCTCTGTCGCACGCTGGCGTAATGCCTCGGTGCGAACGGCAAGATCTTCATCAGACAGTTGGCTGACATCGGCCTCAAGCGTGTTGATGCGCTCAACGGTCGGGCGCAGGCGTTTTATATAGCGGTCATTACGACTACCAAAGACTTTTTTAAAAATATTTGCAACCATTTTATATTTAGAATGAACAACTTATGTGAGTTTAGGGGAAATATACGACTTGCGTGCGAAATAGTAACACTGCTAAGCTGGTAATACCTAGGAGCCTGTCTAACCAGGTGATTGTAAAACGTAATAAGCAAGCTCAATGACAACTTCAACTTCACGACCAAAATCAATCCACCAAATACTCAGCGCTCGCCAAGGCGGTCTGTCCGACTTGATCGCTGGTGCCAGTGCTCGTATGGAACTGACTCAGCAAGTAACCAAATACCTACCGCTAGCAATGCATGACCATTGTTGGGTGACGGCAATTAACGACGCTGAATTAACGATTGTCACTGACTCACCAGCCTGGGCGTCCAAACTGCGTTACTTAAGCCGTGATCTCATCCGCAAACTCAAACAAGAGTCGACGCTACCCAACATTCGCTACGTCAAAGTAAAGGTATCGCCCAATACGGTAGACACGACCTAAAGGCACCGACACGGGTAATGTAAAACGACAGCGTTAGCGTGAGAACCAGTGTAGTGTCTCATACTAACTAACAGAGACAGGCTGAGTAAACGATATTGGTGCCGGCTCAGATTCATCAAACGTAACAATTTCCCAAGCTTCTTCGTTGCTAAGCAATTCACGCAACAAACGGTTATTAAGTGCGTGACCAGACTTATGACCACTAAATGCGCCAATCAGGCTGTGTCCCAACAGATACAAATCACCAATCGCATCAAGCACTTTATGCTTAACAAATTCGTCGTCATAGCGCAGGCCATCTTCATTAAGAATACGGTAGTCATCTACTACAATCGCATTCTCCATGCTTCCGCCCAGGGCTAAATTACGTGCTTGTAATTGTTCAAGATCACGCATAAAACCAAATGTACGTGCACGACTGACCTCTTTAACAAAGGAAGTAGTCGAGAAATCCAGCGTGGCTGTTTGTGCGCGCTCGCGAAACGCTGGATGATCAAAGTCGATGCTAAACGTTACTTTGAAACCATCGAAAGGCTCAAACCGCACCCACTTGTCACCATCAACGACTTCGACAACCTGTTTAATACGAATAAAACGCTTGGCAGCATTTTGCTCTTCGATGCCAGCCGATTGCAGTAAAAATACAAACGGACCAGCACTACCATCCATAATTGGCACTTCAGCAGCACTAATATCGACATAGGCGTTATCAATGCCGAGCCCTGCCATAGCAGAGAGTAAATGCTCAACCGTCGATATGCGAATATCGTTATGTACCAGCGTGGTCGACATGCTGGTATCACCTACGTTATGAGGATGTGCCGGAATCTCAGGATTATCATCAAGATCAATACGACGAAAAATAATGCCCGTGTCCACGGCTGCGGGGCGCAACGTTAGCAATATCTTTTTACCGGTATGCAATCCCACACCCGTTGCGCGAATCACATTTTTTAGAGTTCGTTGTCTAATCATAATGTCTCAGTCGAGTCTCACTCGCCCCTTAGCTTGATTTGTACTGGCCTTTTACACTACAACAGTATCAATTGTCAAAAATGATGCCAATATCACACTTTCGACAAACTGTAGGCATAGTTTACCTTGCCTAGCTGTATCCTCCCTTAATCGACCCTTAATCGGCTTGGCGACGTAAAAATGCAGGCACATCAAGATATTCCAGATTGCTGCTAGATGAACCTTGACCCGCATAATGTCCCCCTGTTGCAACTGGATTACCGCGCAGTACGGTAGGGCGATCCAGATTCTCATAGTCGACTTCACCACCATTCGCTTCTTTATACACCAACCTAACGGGTGTTTCCTCAACAGGCTTGCGCAACTCCTGACCTAAACCTGTAGCAACAACGGTGACACGAATTTCATCACCGATCTCTGCATCCAATACCGTGCCCACCACAACTGTGGCGTCATCCGATGCAAAAGCTTTAATGGTATCGCCTACTTCAGCGAACTCACCAACAGAAAGATCCAGGCCTGCGGTGACATTAACCAAAATACCGCGCGCGCCAGCAATATTAATATCCTCCAGTAAGGGGCTAGCCACTGCACGTTCGGCAGCTTCTCTAGCACGATCTTCACCGCTCGCCACACCTGAACCCATCATAGCCATGCCCATTTCGGACATCACTGTACGCACATCAGCAAAGTCAACATTAATCAAACCCGGACGAGTGATTAACTGAGCAATACCCTGCACTGCACCAAGCAACACATCATTGGCGCCTTTAAAGGCATCAAGCAGCGATGTATTGCGATCAAATACGGAGAGCAATTTCTCGTTAGGAATAGTAATAAGGGAATCGACGTACTGACCTAAGGCTTCTATCCCAGCATCAGCAATTGCTGCGCGCTTATTGCCCTCAAATGAAAACGGTTTAGTCACTACAGCGACTGTCAATATACCCATTTCCTTAGCCACCTGTGCAATCACTGGAGCACCACCGGTACCGGTACCACCACCCATTCCCACGGTAATAAAAGCCATTTTGGTATTTACTTCCAGAATACGTTTAATTTCTTCGAGGGATTCTTCAGTAGCTTTTTTACCTACCTCGGGATCCGCACCGGCCCCCAATCCCTGTGTCAGGTAAGGTCCGAGCTGAATTTTATTGGGAATCCTGCTTTGTTCTATTGCTTTGGCATCGGTATTGCAAATGATAA
>JAESQP010000063.1 GCA_016765075.1 Gammaproteobacteria bacterium | reverse complement strand
GCGCCAAGCGCCGCAACCATTTTATTTCGTTATTTCTTTGATTTCGGTCTTGGGTATCGCCTTAGGTGTTACCGTTTTGATTACCGTTTTATCAGTAATGAACGGTTTTCAAAAAGAAATACGTGACCGCATTCTTGGCGCCACAGCCCATGCCACCATCAGTGGTATCAATGGCCGTTTGACAGATTGGCAAGCCTTGATAGACCAATCGTTAGCATTTGACCGCGTCGAAGGGGCAGCACCGTATGTTCGCGGTGAAGGCATGATCAGCTCGGGGGGCAAGGTCAATGGCACGCTGGTACGTGGTATATCTCCCGGCCACGAGACTACCGTATCCGATATTGGCGATCACATGTTAGAAGGTCATTTTGACGACCTAGTTGCAGGTGAATTTAATATTATTCTCGGGTTTGATTTGGCACGCGCGGTCAATGCACGCGTGGGTGACAAGATCACCTTGATTACGCCACAGGCAACCGTCAGCCCGGTCGGCGTGCTACCACGTTTAAAGCGTTTTACCGTTAGTGGCATTTTCCGCATTGGCATGTATCAATATGACAGCGCCTTGGCCTTAGTACACATAGATGATGCCGCCAAGCTGTTTCGTTTGCCAGGCCAGGTCAGTGGTATTCGTCTCAAGCTCGACGATATGTTTGCTGCACCAACCGTGACCAAGCGGTTATTGGAAGGCTTATCTGAAGTGTACTTTGTGACAGACTGGACACAAACCAATGTCAATTATTTTAGAGCGGTAGAAACAGAAAAAAGCGTCATGCGTATTATTTTGTTTCTGATAGTTTCAGTGGCTGCCTTTAACATTGTTTCTGCACTGGTCATGTTAGTTACCGATAAAGAAGGCGATATCGCCATATTGCGAACGCTAGGAGCTAGTCCAGGCAGCATCATGGGTATCTTTATCGTGCAGGGAACGATTATTGGTATCTTTGGTATTATTCTTGGCGCTCTCGGTGGTATCGCTTTAGCCAGCAATGTTGATGTCATTGTGCCCGCCATTGAAGGGTTTTTAGGCCAACAGTTCTTCCCCGCAGAGGTCTATTATATTAGTGAAATTCCATCCGACATGCATTGGTCAGATGTCATTACCATTACCATAGTGTCGTTTGTATTAACTGTTTTAGCGACGCTATACCCGGCCTGGCGCGCCTCACGCCTGCAACCTGCCAGTGCCCTGCAATATGAATAAGCCAATATGAATAACACATCCGCTACGACCGACGTTTTACGTTGCGTACATTTGGCCAAGACACATAATGAAGGATCACTCAATGTCGAAGTATTAAAAGACATTGATTTCAGTATCGCTGCGGGTGAGCAAGTAGCAATATTGGGAACCTCAGGTGAAGGCAAAAGCACCTTATTGCATCTGCTCGGTGGTTTGGATAAGCCTACGCGTGGTGAAGTGTGGATAGCTGGCCAAAACATTGTCAACCTGAATGAAAAACAGCGTGGCCATTTACGTAATCGTGCCTTAGGGTTTATTTATCAATTGCATCACCTGTTACCTGAATTTACCGCAGTAGAGAATGTAGTCATGCCTTTACGCATTCGCGGTATCGCATTGAATGATGCTACTGAACAGGCAGAAAATATTTTAAAACGCGTCGGACTAGGTCATCGCCTAACTCACAAACCGGCCGAGCTATCAGGTGGCGAACGCCAGCGTACCGCCATTGCGCGTGCCTTGGTGACGAAACCACAATGCATTATGGCCGACGAACCAACCGGAAATCTCGACCAAAAAAATGCCGACCAGGTTTACCAAATAATGTTAGAACTCAATCAAGAAATGAACACCAGCCTGTTACTGGTGACACATGACCTACGCCTGGCAGAAAGAACCGATAAGATCTATGTGTTGGCAGATGGCAAACTGAGCTTGCGTAGTTAGTCACACGAAAAAATAATCAATTTTACGCTATAGGCTTCTGCCATTCATTTTCACGGGAGTAGCTCTGCGATGAGTGAATTGTGTGTATGTTACAGTGGGAAATTATTTATAGACTGCTGTGATCAATTTTTAAATCAACAGAAAATTGCCGAATCTCCCGAACAACTCATGCGTTCCCGTTATAGTGCTTACGCACTAGGTGATTACGGCGAGTATTTATTACAAACATGGTTGCCGAGTCAGAACAAAAGTTTGTCAGTCGCCAACCTATCTTTACAGACAGCCACATGGGTAGAGCTAGAAGTACTCAATAGTTCAGAGCAAGGTGCGGAAGGCTTTGTTGAGTTTAATGCATTGTTTCTTGGCGAGAACGGTGAGATATGCACGCATCATGAAAGATCTCTATTTCAAAAAATTTTAGGGAAATGGCTCTACGTAGGCGAGGAAATTTAAGTGTTGAGTATTGAAACATCTGATCAATTTTATTGAGCTAGCATGAAACACCATTACACTCTAAAGAATCACCAGCTCTATTACTTCAGAGGGTGTCCATTTTGCACTAAAGTCAGATTAGCACTTTGCTGGATGGGGATTAAATTGGTGTTGAAAAACATTCGCGCTGACCCACAATATAAAGCCGAATTGATTGCCGGTGGTGGAAAAAAGCAAGTACCTTGCTTACGAATAGAAAAAGATAATGGTGAGGTACAGTGGCTATATGAATCTGGCGATATTATTTGTTACCTAAAATCTCATAGGGTTGTAACCGGAGAAGGTTAGGGCTAGTCGGGAAGTTCGATTAATTTCTCGATGATACTTTCTTTGGCTTGCTTGGGTTGTTGCTTGATCCAATGTTCGATGCGTTGCGCATCACTACGTGAGCCGATTTTTTGTTTGAAAACGAGCGTGATAGGTGAGCGGCCTTTTAGATATTTAGCGCCTTTGCCTGAGCTATGTTGCTTAAACCGTCGGCTAACGTCGGTAGTGACACCGGTGTATAAAGTATTACTTGCTGTACGGATAATATAAACGAACCAGCAAGGAGAGCTTTGTTTGCTCACAGTATTATGCCCCCTGTATCAAGCACGGAGCCTGCCCCGTACTTGATACAGGGGCAGGCTTTGGGGAGGTGCTTATTGGCTCTGTGATCAATGGTTTTTCGGCTCATCACTTTGTGTATTTTTTAAATAAGCTTCTGCTTTTTTCTTGATACGGCGAAGCTTGCGCCGAGTAATCCAATTTTGAGTGACTTGCCAACGCCACATTGCACGTATTGCTAGGTTACCAAATATCGCAGCAGTTACTGCCATAATGAAGCAGCCCAACAGAAAGGGCTGCCAGACTGTACCAAGACTGTTTTGTAGCCAGGCCCACGACATTTCGAAGTTAAAGTTGCCGCTTTTTCTGCCCAGTAATGAATTACCAATGAGATAGGCAGTATAAAAAAATGGCGGTATGGTAATGGGGTTAGTCACCCAGCATAAGGTTGCTGAAACCACGAGATTGACGCGTGAGCCAATAGCGATGGCAGCGGCAAAAACCATTTGGAAAGGGATTGGCATGAAGGCGACAAACAAGCCAACAGCGAAACCACCCGATACCGAGCGACGGTTAAAATGCCATAGATTGGGGTCATGCAGTAACTTGCCAAACAGGTTGATGTGACGATGGTTACGTAAGGTATGGCTATCTGGCATCCATTGTTTTAGCCATCGTTTTGGCATACCTTAATTTCCAACGTATGATGTGAGTTGCTGCATCGTATTTTTATGGACTGACCATGCGATTAGGGACAATCGCTTTTCTCATCGGCGTGGTGATTGCCTTGCAATTCACTCATTTACCGTCGCTTGTCTGGTCGTTGTTGCTGTTTCCACTCCTGTTAGTGTTGCTGTGGTTGCCTCGTGTTAGCACTGTGGCATTGCTGTTATGCGGCGTACTCTGGTTATCGCTGCGCGCATCAATCTTATTAGACGGCACCTTAGCCCCTGAGCTTGAGGGTAAGGACGCGATTATAGAGGGATCAATCGTATCGATTCCAGCAAGAAGAGACAATTCCACTAAATTTATTTTTGCAATAGAGAATATCAGTATCGATGGTGTGGTAGTTACCGGCCCTGAACGTGTCAGGCTGTCGTGGTATGGGTATGGTATGTCACAGCAAATTGAATCAGGCCAGCGTTGGCACTTGACTGTTCGGTTAAAACGCCCGTATGGCATGATGAACCCCGGTGGTTTTGATTACGAACGTTGGCTATTGCAACAACGCATTAATGCCACTGGCTATGTCAGAAAGGCAGCGACCAATAGCCGACTTGATAACCATAATATGGTTGATGCATTTTATCGTTTACGTCAGCATTTATTTGATCGTATTACTCATTTGGTGGGCGATTCAAACCAAGTGGGTATTATCCAAGCACTTGCTTTAGGTGAGCGCGGGCAAATTTCACGTCAGCAATGGCAACGTTTACAAGACACCGGCACCAGCCATCTTGTGGCGATCTCTGGATTGCACATTGGTTTAATCGCCGCCTGGGTATTTTTTACGGTACGCTGGTTATGGCCACGCAGTTTAGGGCGATATTTCAATATTCCTGCGCCACGCATTGCAGCGATATTGGCGTGGGTTGCGGCATTGCTTTATGCCGCGATGGCGGGGTTTTCGATACCGACACAACGCGCTTTGATTATGGTGACGGTGGCCATGCTCGGTATTATTTTTCAACGCCCTTTAGCGCTCAGTCATATCTGGGCATTGTCACTACTGGCTGTACTGATTTACGATCCTTTAGCGGCTTTGTCGGCAGGGTTTTGGTTGTCTTATGCGGCGGTGGGCGTCATTTTATTTTGCCTCGGTAATCGTTTAACAACGAACAGTCTTTGGTGGCGCTTTGGCCGCATACATTTGATCGTTGCGATTGGTTTGGCACCTTTGCTCATTGTCTTATTTCAAAATGTGCCGTTGTTATCGCCACTAGCCAATTTCATCGCTGTGCCATTAGTCAGCCTGATTACTGTGCCATTGACCTTATCGGCTTTAGTGTTTGTCGATGTATTGCCAGTTTTATCAGGGTGGTTATTGCTTGCAGCACATTACAGCCTGGTTGCTTTGGAACAAGTCTTGGTAACTGTGCACAAATATTCAACATTACCCATCGATTTACCTGTGTTGGATATTTCTTCGACCATTATGTTGATGGTAGGAACGCTGTGGTTGCTGGCTCCACGTGGTTGGCCGGCAAGATGGCTAGGTATTGTCGGGTTTTTACCCTTGTTTTTTTACAGTATTGAGCGTCCTGCAAAAAATACCTTTTGGCTGAGTGTATTAGATGTGGGTCAAGGTAGCTCTATGGTAATAACAACTGAAAACCACACTCTAATTTACGACACGGGTGCGCGTTTTAGTGATCAGTTCGACATGGGCAGCGCTGTCGTTCTGCCCTACTTACGTGCGCAAGGGTTGAGACAAGTTGATATGCTGGTTGTTAGTCATGCCGATAATGACCATATTGGTGGAGCGGCATCGATTTTAGCGGGAATAAGCGTCAAGCAAGTACTCACTTCTGTGCCCTCGTTTTTTACTGACAGCAGTAGCAATGCGCCCCCATTGGGGTATCAGGCGTGTATGGCAGGGCAGTCATGGCAATGGGATGGAGTTACTTTTGAGTGGCTGCACCCGGATACTGACTACAGTGTTAAGAATAAACGTAAAATCCGTAATAATCGATCCTGTGTATTGCGTGTGAGCAATGGTGTTGAAGCGGTGTTGTTGCCAGGAGATATTGAGAAAGACGCTGAGCGTTATTTACTAACCCACCAACGTGATAAGCTCAATGCGAATATTGTTGTAGCACCGCATCATGGTAGTCGTACTTCTTCGACTAAAGGCCTTGTTGACAATATTAATCCAAATTATGTGATATATACTGTAGGTTACCGTAATCGTTATGGTTTCCCTAAAGAGCAGGTTGCTAAGCGGTATCAAGATATAGGTGCGCAGGCGTATCGTAGTGATGATTCGGGCGCATTACATTTTGTTTTGGATGGCGATGGTGACATTGCAGAACCAAGACAATACCGGCTTGAGCAGCGACGATTTTGGCATACAGTCAGATAAAAATACTGAACAAGCTATAGACTATAGTTTACAGGCGGACTTAGAAATTTCTTGCATCAACTTAGTCGTTTCGATCTGATGAAGAGTTCGGTATGATTGCCGGCGGTTAGAAGTATTTTTAGTAATAACATATAGGGTAGAGCGTTGCTTGAACTAGTTGGTGCCGGTGGGTTTCTAATGTATCCCATCCTCTTGTGCTCGGTTGTTGCTATGGCCATCGTTATCGAGCGATTTTGGGTTTTACGGCGACGAGCAGTTTGTCCGTTAAATCTGGTCACTGAAATATGGCAATGGGCGCAGCATGGTCAACTTGATGCCTCGCGTTTGTCTGGCTTGCGTAATAACTCACCGCTAGGACGTGTTTTGGCTGCCGCCATTATTAACATGCGCCACAGTCGTGAAGTGATGAAGGAAGCTGTTGAGGCGAACGGTCGTCAAGTAATACATGAGCTGGAGCGTTACCTTAATACGCTGGGTACGATTGCGTCTATTACGCCTTTACTTGGTTTGCTAGGCACCGTCATTGGCATGATCAAGGTATTTGCTGCGATCACAGACCAAGGGGTGGGTAATCCTACGGTATTGGCTGGCGGTATTTCTGAAGCCTTGATTACCACTGCGGCCGGTATTTCTGTTGCCATTCCCAGCTTGATGTTTTATCGCCATTTTCAACGCCGTGTCACGGAGCTGGCCAATATTATGGAGCAAGAGGCATTAAAACTTGTCGAGGTCTTGCACGGCGAACGTGAGAAGGACCCAGATTAGTTGTGAACCTTAGACCGCAGGGGACAACTGAGCTTGACGTTAATCTTACGCCACTGATTGATGTGGTGTTTCTATTACTCATCTTTTTTATGGTATCAACCACGTTCAATCGCCAGTCGGAAATACAAATTGATCTACCTGAGTCATCAGAGAATGCAATAGAAAGCACTTCTGAGTCGATTGAAATTACCATTGATGTTGATGGTCAGTACTTTGTCAATAAACAACGATTGGTTAACACGCAAGCGGCGACATTAAAACGTGCGTTAGGTGATGCCATGGCTCGTCGTAAGAACCCACCAGTAACCTTGGTTGCCGATGCCAACACGCCTTACCAAGCGGTTGTTACGGCGATGGATGTTGCAGCACAGCTTGGCATTCGTCGACTCTCAAGCGTAACCCAAAACAGCCTCCAAGACGGCCGCTAATGCCAGCACCGATTAACGGCACGGCGGTAACCACCTACCGACGCTTGCTCGGCTATGTCAGCCCTTATAAAGGGACGTTTATTATTGCTGTCATCGGCATGGTCTGTTATGCCGTGACAGATGCGGCATTTGCGGCATTGATTAAACCGTTGCTCGACCAAAACTTCGTTAATCGTGATCCTCAATGGATGCTATGGACGCCATTATTGTTGTTGCTTGTTTTTATTGCCCGCTCTCTAGGCGGGTTCTTTTCAACTTACTATATGGCTAGCGTTGGCCGCCATGTGGTCAAAGATATTCGCCGCCAAATGTTTACACGAATAACCCATTTGCCAACGAAGTATTTTGATCACTCATCTTCAGGCCATATCCTGTCGAAATTTACCTTTGATAGCGAACAAGTAGCAACTGCGACGACTAATGCTGTAACGATACTTGTTCGTGATTCGCTTACTGTTTTAGCTTTGCTGGGGTGGATGTTTTACCTTAATTGGAAACTTAGCCTCATTTTTATTATGACAGCACCGATTATTGCTTTGATGGCAGTCTATGTCAGCAAACGTTTTAGGAAAATCAGTCGTCGTATTCAAGCCTCAATGGGCGACACTGCGCATATTGCCGAAGAGGCTATAGAGGGGCAGCAAATCATTAAGACCTTTCAAGGTCAGCAGCAGGAAGAAGATAATTTCGAACGCGCTAATGAAAGTAATCGCAAACAAAATATGAAAATGATTCTAACAACTGCACTCAGTGTGCCAGTGATACAGGTGATACCTGTATTGTTTTTGGTTGGCATCATTTACTTGGCGACAAACGATACTTTTACCACCCCGGTTTCTGTTGGCACCTTCGGCTCTCTTTTTGCGGCCATGTTAATGTTGTTATCCCCCTTAAAACGACTGGCCAAAATTAACGAGTCATTACAACGCGGCATCACGGCGGCTGACAGCGTATTCGGCTTAATAGATCACGATATAGAGACGGATAAAGGTAGTTATTCAATTGCCAAGGCGCGGGGCGCGATTGCCTATAAAAATCTCTCATTTCATTACGATCAAGGCAATGACATTATACTTGAGAACATCAGCTTTAATGTAGCGCCTGGTGAGACAGTAGCATTAGTCGGTCGCTCAGGCAGTGGTAAAACAACACTGATGAATTTATTGTTGCGGCTTTATCCCACAACCAGTGGTGCAATCATTCTCGATGAAATAAATATTAATGACTATAGCCTGAAAAGCCTACGGCAACAGATTTCTTATGTTGGTCAGGAGGTTATTTTATTTAACGATAGTATTTATAATAATATTGCTTATGGCAGTCTGCGTGGTCGTACTAAAGCAGAGGTTATGGCAGCGGCTGATGCCGCACACGTTAGCGAATTTGTCGATCGTCTGCCTGATAAATTTGACACAGAAGTCGGCGATAAGGGTGTTTTATTGTCGGGTGGCCAACGCCAGCGTATTGCTATTGCAAGGGCATTACTTAAAGATTCACCTATATTGATTTTGGATGAAGCTACCTCTGCGCTAGATTCGGAATCAGAAGGACTAATACGGGATTCATTAAAACGTCTTATGCAAGGGCGTACTACCCTAGTGATTGCTCATCGACTATCGACAATTGAAAATGCAGATCGCATCGTTGTGCTCGATAAAGGGCGTTTAGTTGAGCAAGGCAAGCATGCAGAATTACTGGCTTTAGATAGTCATTATGCGCACCTGCACCGTCTACAGTTTAATGGGCATAATAAGAACACAGACAACAGTCCTTAAATAAATGCTTCGCCTCGATCATTATTGGTATCACTGTAATACACTGGCAACGTTATTAAGGCCACTGTCATGGTGTTTTCGTGGCTTAATTAGTTTGCGAAAATTACTCTATCGATCAGGTGTACTGAAAAGTATTAGATTGCCCGTGCCCGTTATTGTGGTTGGCAACATCAGTGTTGGTGGCACTGGCAAAACACCATTGGTTATTGCCTTGATCGCCTTGCTTAAGAAACATGGCTACACACCTGGCATTATTACCCGTGGTTACGGTGGTAATGTAGACAAAGAACCGCTTATGGTGACTGCTAACAGCGACCCCTTCAAGCTTAGCGATGAGGCAGTGTTGCTCGCGCAGCGGACACAATGTCTTGTCGTCGCTTGTCCAGATCGAATCGCTAGCAGCCAATTATTGATCGAGCAGGGCTGCAATATCATTGTGTCGGATGACGGCTTGCAATATTATCGTTTAGAACGTGATATCGAAATTGCTGTCATTGATGCATCACGCGGTTTGGGTAATGGCTATTGTTTGCCTGCTGGCCCGTTACGCGAGCCTGAGCAGCGGCTAAAAACAGTCGACTTTGTGGTGATTAATGGTCTTGGTACTTATAACAAGGGCAGCAATAACAGCGACCACTACAACATGACGATGCATTCTCATGCGCCAAGGTGTTTAATCAATAATGAAGAGAAGCCAATAGGTCACTTTACTGGTACGAGTATTCATGCCATTGCAGCCATTGGAAACCCACAGCGATTTTATAATTATCTAAGATCATTGGGTTTAACAGTGATCGAGCATCATTTTTCCGATCATTACCGTTATCAAACTGAAGACATAGTCTTTGATGATGAATATCCTGTGCTGATGACCGAAAAAGATGCCGTTAAATGTCGTGAAATCATTAAGGACGAAAAATATTATTATATTGCTATTGATGCCATACTTGATGGCAGGTTAGAGCCATCGCTTATGAGCCTATTGAAAACAGTAACAGCCCAAGACACAGCATCTAATAGATAGCAATAAATAAAGATTATTTATGTTTAATATTATTATTCCAGCTCGTTATGCCTCTCAACGTTTACCCGGAAAACCACTGCGTGATATTGTTGGCAAACCAATGATTCAGCACGTATACGAGCGAGCATGCCAAAGTGGCGCTAAAGAAGTGGTTATTGCCACGGATGATCAGCGTGTCGCTGATGCGGCTATGGGCTTTGGTGCGATTGCGTGTATGACGTCAGATCAACATCGCAGTGGTACAGATCGTATTGCTGAGGTCATCGAACAGCGTGGCTATGATGATGATGAAGTCATCGTCAATATGCAGGGCGATGAACCCACCATGCCATCGCAGTTAGTGTCTGCAGTAGCTGAACATTGCATCAATAGCGATGCTGATATTATTACTGCTGCACAATGGATCACAAGCAGTGAAGACCTGTTTAACCAAAATGTGGTTAAGGTGCTTGTCGACGATAATGGCTATGCTTTGTATTTTAGTCGGGCGCCGATTCCGTGGGATAGGACTGATTTTAGTAAAAACAGGGTGCCAACCAACATAGCTGCTCATGTCTATCGGCGGCATATCGGTTTATACGCATACCGTGCCGGTTTTATAAAAGAGTATGTAACGTGGCCAGCGGGGAAGCTGGAAGTTGTTGAACTATTAGAACAACTGCGCGTACTTGAACATGGCAGGAAAATCCGTGTTTTTGATGTGTCTTGTGATCCGGGTTTTGGTGTTGATACCGAAGAAGATCTTGCTAGAGTGATTACATTGCTCGGTGGGTAAGCGTGCCCCTAGGAGGCGTTCTCAATCAATAAGGCCATCCTGTTGCACCTGAAAAATGGTCAGGCGCCCCGCAGGAAGTGCCCCCACGCCTTCGCGGGGGCAGGCTCTTGGGGTGTAAGGCGAGAGGAGAGAGATTTGGTGGTCCCAAATGAATGACGAACAACGCAGCCTGGCGTTTTTTCAGGTGCAACCCGAAGGGCTGGGTCTGTTTTTCTGCCCAGCGGCGTTATACCCCTAGGGCTTGCCCCCGCGGAGGCGTGGGGGCACGTAGTCACTCGCTTGCGAGCACCACTACACCGCACTCGTGCTGCCTTGCTGGGCAAAAACAGACCCAGCAGGGCGACCCCTTATTGATTGAGAACGCCCCCTAGTTATCAAGGAAATGAATATTTAAATAGGCCAAGGATATTCGTTACCATTTGAGCTCAAGACAGGCACCGTCTCCGTGTTTGGTACTCGACGATGAGCCTCACCATGTTGGTCAGCTTGTATAACCGTATCATGCGCTTCCAGCACCAGGGCGGGGACTTCATCTAACACCTCGATAACAACATACTTAACATCCTTATAAGTCACGTGGCGACCAATAAGATCACGGATTTTGCTAATATCAATTTCTAGTTTCTTTATTGTCATGGGTGGTAGTATAAAAACATGAGGCTGATGAATCAAAGGAATTCGAGGGAATGCGGATGATTCGTGTGTTATTCGTCTGTATGGGCAATATATGTCGCTCACCCACAGCGCAAGGAGTATTTGAAACACTACTTGAAAAAGAAGGTTTACTTGACGAGATTAATGTTGGTTCTGCGGGGACTCACGCTTATCACGTAGGCGAAGCTCCTGATCATCGTGCGACCAGTGCTGCAGCCAGACGTGGCGTTGATATTAGCCAACAGCATGCACGCAAGGTGCGCCCTAGCGATTTCGAACAATTTGATTATGTTTTGGCAATGGATAATGACAATTACAGTTTGTTAGCAGCGATTTGTCCGCCTGATTACCAAGAAAAATTGGTATTATTTCTTAGCTACGCCGCGCAGCTTGGCGTGACTGAGGTGCCGGATCCGTATTACGGTGGCGCCAATGGTTTTGAGCAGGTACTCGATATTGTTGAAGCAGCCTCAGAAGGTTTGCTTAACGTTATTAAGCAAACCCATTTTAAATAAAGTCCGTTTACATACCAAACCTATTCTAGAGGCTAGTTCTCGTTGCTTGAGGTCTCGGCTGGTACTTTGGTTTCTACACCCGTTTTTGCACTGGGCTTAGCAGAGGTAACAGGTTTAACAGTAACCGCAGTACTTGGCTGCTGCTCCGCTGGCTTAGGTGTTGCTGACGCAGTGCTTGAGCTACTACCAGCCTGACTACTAGGACTTGGTATGGCATTGGTAGTTACAGCCGTGCTCGCTGTGCTATCTGATGTCGCTTGTGGAGCTCCAACGTCACTGACATTACCGTTGCCAGACTGACTGCTTGAATCATTATTGGTGTTGTCTGTGCTTGATGTGTCACGTCTACGCCTACGACCGCCACGACGACCGCGGGTATTGCGTTTCTGTGGCGTGTCTTCACTGGTGGATTTTTCTCTGGTGCTCGCCTCGATTGATCGGGTTTCGTTATCCGTTTTGGCTGAAGCAGTTTTATTGTTTCTGGCTTCTTTAGCAGGTTCTTTATTCTGCTTTGTCTGCTTGGCAGCAGTGTTTTCTTGAGTGTTGCCATCTGCATCTTTGCGAGGCCCACGTTGATTACGGTTACCTTGTCCGCCGCGGCGACCACGGGTATTTGGTCTTTTCCCTGTACCAGGGCGAGCATTAGTGCGACGCGATGAACTATCTTGCTTTGCTGGTGGGCTTGCTTTTTTTGTAGTCGTTGTACGTTGTGTCGTGCTTGTGGCAGCACTGGATGCTGATGCACCAAAGACGCTGGCAAGAAAACGTTTAATAAAGCCACTACTATTATTTTTTGCAGTAGTGGTAGTGGTCGGTGCTGGAGCAGTGGGGCGTATGCCTTTTACTGCAGGTTTTTCATAATTCGTTGGTTTAGTCCAGTTTTCTGGCGCTGCCATCTCAGGGGTATCAACCATATCAAAACTGGAAATATCGGAACTTTTTTCAGAGTCACCGTCCTCGCGTACACGCTCAATCTCATAGTGAGGGGTTTCTAATGCTGGGTTAGGTAAAACGAGCACTTCGATATTTGCTTGTTGCTCAATAGTAATAATTGCGCTGCGTTTTTCATTAAGCAAAAAAGTAGCTACATCAACAGGTAGTTTAATGATAACGCGGGAAGTGTTTTCTTTAACCGAATGTTCTTCGACCATACGTAATACGGCCAAACCCAATGATCGAACGTTACGAATAGAACCTTGGCCTGAGCAACGTGGGCAGGCAATTTGACTCGATTCACCAAGCGAAGGGCGTAACCTTTGGCGTGACATTTCAAGCAAACCAAAGCGCGATATACGACCAATTTGAACACGAGCACGATCTATTTTTAACGCTGCTTTAATTCGATTTTCAACCTCACGTTGATTACGTGCAGGGGTCATATCAATAAAATCGATAACGATTAACCCGCCTAAGTCACGCAAACGTAGCTGGCGCGCAATCTCATCGGCAGCTTCAAGATTAGTGTTAAGTGCAGTTTCTTCGATATCACTGCCTTTAGTTGCTTTAGCAGAGTTAATGTCGATAGATAGCAGCGCTTCAGTATGGTCAATAACCAGTGCGCCACCTGAAGGTAATCGTACTTCACGCTGGTAAGCGGTTTCGATCTGCGTTTCGATTTGAAAACGTGTAAATAGCGGCGTACTGTCCTGATAGTGTTTAATTTTAGGTAGGTGCTGCGGCATGACCATTTGCACGAAGTCATGTGCTTGAGCATAAACTTTGCTGTCATCGATGTATATTTCACCAATGTCGCGTGACATGCTGTCACGTAAGGCACGAATAATAATATTGCTTTCTTGGTAGACGAGAAAGGGTGCTGGTTTCTCTACAATAGCGTCTTCGATGGCCTGCCATAACTGCAGCAGATAGTCGAGATCCCATTTCAGGTCTTCAAGGTCTTTGCCAGTTCCTGCAGTGCGGACAATAATACCTATTTTATCCGGAACCTCGAGCTGGTCTAAGATCTCGCGTAGTTGATCACGCTCGGTTTGGCTTGCTCGGCGAGAAATACCTCCACCGCGTGGGTTGTTTGGCATGAGCACCAAATAACGACCCGCCAGGCTGATCATTGTGGTTAACGCAGCGCCTTTGTTGCCACGTTCTTCTTTATCAATCTGAACGATAACCTCTTGACCTTCTTTCAGCACATCTTTAATTGAAGGTGATTTTGAGGTTTGTCCGGTGTCGTTCTTTTGGTAGTAGCTCGGTGATACTTCTTTGAAAGGGAGAAAGCCGTGACGTTGCGAACCAAAATCAACAAAAGCTGCCTCGAGGCTGGGTTCGATACGCGTTATCTTACCTTTATATATATTTGATTTTTGTCTTTGGCGGTGAGGAGTGTCAATATCCAGGTCACATAAGTGCTGCCCATCAACAACTGCTACACGCAACTCCTCAGGTTGAGTTGCGTTAATCAACATTCTTTTCATTATTATGTCTCAGCGGCACCACGCACACGCCGTCATAAAACGGCTGACATTACGTTAACACCAATGGGCGGTGATGCTGTTAGCATCGGCATGGCATTCACCAGCGCGCTTTGATGTAGACTTCCTGTCTTTGCGTTGTGCCTAAATTTTTTTCTCGCTCTGTAACGGGTCGAGCGAATAAAACCCTTAGATGTTTGTCTGGATGTTTATTGAAGCATCCCGAACAAGCAGTGAAACTGTCTCTACCAACCAATTCTTAGGCTGGTTGTTTTTTATCAACTAGATGTAGTAGTTTTTATTGCTTTTGACGATCACTTCTGCAAAACAATCTAACAAACACACATAAAACTGATGAGCGGGCAATATGCCCAATAAAAACATACTCACCACGCAATATAACAAGCTTTATCAATTGCAGCAACAGTCATTAGTTACTGTTATTATTGGAAAAATGCCAGATTCTGAACAAAACAGCACCAGCATGGTGCGCTGGGTCACGATTGATGAGGAATACGCAGGACAGCGTATTGATAATTTTCTGCTTGCCCAGCTTAAAGGTGTGCCACGTAGTCGTATCTACAGTATGGTGCGCAAAGGTGAAGTGCGAGTTAATAAAGGCCGTGTTAAAGCCAATTATCGAATCGTTAGCGGAGATAGCATTCGTGTACCCCCCGTCAGGATGGCTGAACGCACCGAGCCAAACGTACCCAGTCGTTTGATTGACGAGTTGGAGTCAGCCATTCTTTTTGAGGATGACCGCTTACTCATTCTCAATAAACCCAGTGGTATTGCCGTGCACGGTGGCAGCGGTTTAAGTTGGGGCGTCATCGAAGCGTTTCGCGCCAGCACTGTAAAGCGGCACTATATTGAATTAGTGCATCGAATTGACCGTGATACCAGTGGTTGTTTAATGTTGGCCAAACGCCGTAGCGCACTACGCGCATTACATGAACAATTACGCCAATCACTTGTCAAAAAACGCTACATTGCTTTGGTGAAGGGCGATTGGCCTGCTGGTGATAAACGTATCACCTACCCCTTGCGCAAAAACACCTTGAAATCAGGTGAACGTTTAGTACGTGTCACAGAAGAGGGTAAAGAGGCTATCAGCTTATTTGTACTACGTAAACGTTTTGCTAAAGCGACCTTGATGCAGGTCGATGTAATCACTGGACGTACACATCAAATTCGTGTTCATGCAGCGCACCACGGTTTCCCCTTGGCAGGGGACAAAAAATATGGTGATGCCGCATTTGACGCTGAGCTTAAACAGCTTGGTTTGAAAAGATTATTTTTACATGCATCAGAGTTGAATTTTATCCACCCACTAAGCAACGAAAAAATCTATATTCGCGCGCCATTACCGAGCGATCTCAATCAAGTGCTTGAACGACTTGAATAGAGCAGATAATGATTATCGCCTTATTGTCTTTGACTGGGACGGCACACTAATGGATTCGATTGATCGTATTGCAACTTCGATGCAGCGCGCCTTTGTCGATGTTGGATTAACGTGTCCCGCTGATGATAGCGTCAGAGAAGTTATTGGCTTGAGCCTTGACAATGCCATCAAGCGCTTAGCACCAAGTGCTAATGAATCAATCCTTGGCCAGATAAGTGATCGCTATCGCCATCATTTCGTTGAGACATGCGAAATTCCCATGCCAATGTTCCCTTATGCCACAAAAATGCTGGAGTCGTTAAAGCAACGTGGGTATTTACTGGCTGTGGCAACAGGCAAGGCGCGGCGCGGTCTCGATCGTGTTTTTCAAGATGTTCATTGTCGCCACTTATTTAATGCCACACGCTGTGCAGATGAAACAGAATCGAAACCACACCCGAGAATGCTTAACGAGTTAATGCAAGAGTTAAACGTTTCGGCTGAGCAAACATTGATGGTGGGTGACACAGAGTTTGATATGGTCATGGCCAGTAATGCGGGTGTTGATGCTGTTGGCGTTAGTTATGGTGTACACAAGCGGCAACGTTTATTAAAGCATCAGGCACTCGTTTGTGTCGATTCGATAGAACAACTACATGATTGGTTTCATAAGCTTTCATGCCAACCTATATCTACTATTACACGGATAACATTATGACTGATAATCGCGATAACTGGGCCGGTTCGGCAGAACCGATACAACAAGCCAGCAGCACTCAAACACAACCTGGGTGGGAGCGTGACGTACTTGAAAAAGTTGCATTGGCTGGCATTCAAGAACAACGACGTGGGCGACGCTGGAGCATTTTTTTTAAGGTATTGATGTTTGCCTATCTGTTTATCTTGCTATGGCTGTTTTTTGGTAAAAATAGCGCTATGGTTGATTCCAGTCTCGCTGCAACAGGCAAACACGCCGCCTTGATTGAAATCAATGGCGTCATCAGCGCCGCTACTGAGGCCAACGCCGATAGCGTGGTAGCAGGTTTGCGTAAGGCCTTTGCAAACAAGCAAAACGTCGGCGTCATTCTGCGCATCAATAGCCCAGGTGGTAGCCCGGTGCAATCAGGTTATATCGCCGATGAAATCAACCGGCTACGCGGCCTGCACCCCGACATTCCTGTGTATGCCGTCTTGTCAGACATTTGCGCATCGGGCGGTTATTACATTGCAGCCAATGCCGATGAGATCTACGCTGACAAGGCAACGCTGGTTGGCTCAATTGGTGTCATCATGAATGGCTTTGGTTTTGTTGAAGCCATGCAAGACCTTGGTGTAGAGCGTCGTCTGCTTACTGCAGGAACAAACAAAGGTTTCCTTGATCCGTTTTCGCCCTTAAAAAAAGAAGAAACCGACCATGTACGTACTTTACTGAGCAGTATGCATAACCAATTTATTAGCGTTGTCAAAGCAGGTCGTGGTGATCGACTCAAAGATGATCCAACATTGTTTAGCGGTCTACTTTGGACCGGCGAGCAGGCTATTGAACTTGGCCTAGTCGATGGTCTGGGTAGTAGTAGTTATGTTGCACGTGAGATACTGGGCGTAGACAAGGTGGTTGACTATACGCATCAAGAGCCTTACCTCGAGAAGCTATTTGGTCGTCTCGGTGCCAGCGTGGGTAATACACTGGTTTCAGCTTTCTCGCCGAAGCTACAATAAGTTTTCTGAGAACGCCTTCTCGTCTAAGTTTGTAAAACTTAGACGAGTTTAATCCCTTTATTTTCGAGAAACTGGCAAAGTCGAATTAACGGCAGACCAATTAGCGCTGTTGGATCTTGCGATTGAATGCTTTCAAACAAAATGCTTCCCAAACCTTCAGATTTGAATGCACCGGCACAATCATAGGGTTGCTCTGCTTTTAAATAGGCCTCAATGGTTGCTTGTGAGAGTGGTCTAAATTTCACCTCTACCATTTCGATTGCTTGTTGGCTTTGGCCTGAAATAGCGTTTAATAAACATAGTGAGGTGTGAAATTGCACTATTTTTCCGGCTAACTTACTTAGTTGCACTACGGCTGCGGTGTGGCTCAATGGCTTGCCAAATAGTTCACCGTTGCTCTCGACTACTTGGTCAGAGCCAATAATAAGCGCTTGAGGGTGTAATTTTGCTATGGTTTCTGCTTTGAGCAGAGCTAGCCTAGCGGCTAGATCAGTTGCTAATTCATTATTGATCGGTGTTTCGTCACAATTTGGTGATATACAGGTAAATTCTAGGCGTAAGCGAGATAGCAGCTGGCGTCGATAAGGTGATGAGGAGGCCAAAAGCAGAGCTTTATCATTCATGGAACACGTCTTTAGAGTATCCGTGGTAAAATAACATTTTGACACGAAACGTATTGTTTTATAAGATAAAACGTTTATGTCATCAGGTTCATTGAAATCAGTCTTGGAAGTCGCTGTTGATCCGTATCTGCAAGCACGTCGCGCGCGGCATATACAGGGTAGCATCGCAATTGCCAAGTTTGAGCGGCTAGTTGGGACTTTATCCCCCAAGAGCTTGTCCGCCGTATCAAGCACGGAGCAAACCACGCAAAAGCATGGGGGCACGCAGCTACAAACTAATACTGATGTCGAGGTTGATGTTGAGTTTAGTCGTAGCGTGCGAGGACAGCCTCAGTTTCAATTAACCGTTAAAGCGACATTGTTTGCTGAATGCCAGCGTTGTTTGGGCGAAGTAAGTTACTGCATAAACAGCGAAAAAACAATGTTGGTGTTGAACGATGAGGCGGCATTGGAAAATGCGTCTAAAAAGTTTGGCGAAGAATTTGAGTTTGTATTAGCAAAAGAAGAAAAGCTTATACTAATGCCAATTATAGAAGACGAGTTATTATTGTCGTTACCGCTTATGTTTAAGCATGACGATTGCCAGATGGCGGTCGAGTCAGTAGACGACGACGAAAAACTTGAAAAACGTGTCAACCCTTTTGCTGTGTTAAGTCAGCTTAAAGAATAATAATACAAGTTAACGTATTTAAAATTAATAGAATTTTCTAGGAGCAAGATTAATGGCCGTACAAAAGAGTAAAGTAACCCCTTCAAGACGTGGCATGCGCCGTTCGCACGATGCTTTACCCACCGTTGCCGTATCGATTGAGCCGACGACGGGTGAAACCCATCGTCGTCATCATATCAGTGCAAGCGGTTATTATCGTGGCAAGAAAGTTATTGATGTTGCTAGTGACGAATAACAGTAGTACCTAATTAATAGTATAGCGATTAGTTAATGATCACAATCGCGCTCGACGCCATGGGCGGTGACCATGGTGTTATGACTATCGTCGCAGCAGCTTGTCAACTGCTCAAAGAGACCTCCCCTAAAGATAGTCCCAGGGTAAAACTTATTCTCGTTGGTCAGCAAGACGCCATTACTGACGCCCTACGCCAGCAACAAATGACTGTTGGTGAGCGTCTATCTATTCAGCACGCGTCCGAAGTGGTTGCGATGGATGAGTCGCCTGCCTTGGCTCTGCGCGGCAAAAAAGACTCTTCTATGCGCGTGGCCATCAACCTTGTTAAAGAAGGTGTTGCTGATGCTTGCGTTAGTGCCGGCAATACCGGTGCGTTGATGGCTACTGCACGTTATGTCTTGAAAACTTTACCGGGCATTAATCGTCCCGCGATTTGTACTACCTTGCCAACGGTTGATACCCACACCCATATGCTGGACCTGGGTGCTAATGTTGATACTAGTGCCGAACACCTTTTTCAGTTCGCGGTCATGGGCTCTGTTCTGGTTGCTGCGGTTGACAATATTCAATCGCCAACCGTTGGTTTGTTGAATATTGGTGAAGAAGAAATAAAAGGCAATGAGCAAGTTAAACAGGCTGCGAAATTACTGGAAAGCAGTCACCTTAATTATTACGGTTTTATCGAAGGTGATGACATTTATCAGGGCAAGGTCAATGTAGTGGTATGTGATGGGTTTGCTGGTAACGTTGCTTTAAAAAGCAGTGAAGGTGTTGCAAAGATGATCAGTTATTATCTTAAAAAATGCTTTAATAAAAATTTCATGACGCGTCTTGCCGCTTTGTTTGCCAGCAGTGTGCTTAAGCAGTTTCGCGACCGCATGGATCCACGCCGCTATAATGGTGCAAGCCTGTTAGGGTTGCGTGGTATTGTGATTAAAAGCCATGGTGGTGCTGATGCCTTTGCCTTCAAATATGCCATACGAGAAGCAATGATTGAAGTGGAAAAAAATGTACCTGAAAAGTTAGCAACAGAGTTAGCAAATGTTTTAGTTGAGCAGCGTACCGGATGATTTACTCACGTATCGCAGGTACGGGTAGTTTTTTGCCTGAGAAAGTCTATACCAATGCAGACCTGGAACGTATGGTCGATACAACCGATGAATGGATTATCGATCGAACCGGCATTAAAAAACGCCATATTGCAGGTGAAAACGAGACCACCTGTGACCTCGCTGAGCAAGCGTCGCGTGCCGCCATTGATGCGGCAGGCTTAAAAACAGATGATATTGATTTAATTATTGTTGCCACGACGACGCCGGATCAAGTTTTTCCAAGTACAGCCTGTCTTTTGCAAAAGCGTTTGGGCATTCACGGTCCCGCTGCATTTGATGTGCAAGCGGTGTGTTCTGGTTTTGTTTATGCTTTATCAATCGCTGATAAGTTTATTAAAACAGGTGCAGCAAAAAATGCTTTAGTTGTTGGCGCGGAAACATTGTCACGCATTATTGACTGGAGCGATAGAACAACGTGTGTGCTGTTTGGTGACGGTGCCGGTGCAGTTGTGCTCAGTGCTAGCGATAAGCCTGGGATTATATCGACACATCTACATGCAGATGGCCAGTATGAATCACTATTGACGGTGCCCCCGGTGGCCTCTAAGGGTGTCTCGACAGATGATACAGTAGGCAAGAAAAGTGAAGCCTTTATCCAGATGCAAGGGCGTGAAGTGTTTAAAGTTGCGGTCAATACCCTAGGACGCATTGTTGACGAAACTCTAAATGCTGCTGGCATGACCCAGGCAGACATTGATTGGTTGGTGCCACATCAAGCCAATGTACGTATTATCAATGCGCTAGGTAAAAAGCTTAGCTTGCCGAGTGAACGTGTTGTGGTAACGGTTCAAGATCACGGTAATACTTCCGCCGCATCGGTACCACTGGCATTGGATACCGCTGTGCGTGATGGCCGTATCCAACGTGGGCATACCCTTTTTCTTGAAGCATTTGGTGGTGGCTTTACCTGGGGCTCCGCCTTACTTATTTATTAATAATCCAAAAAGAATAATAGACCATGTCGTATTCATTTGTTTTTCCCGGTCAAGGGTCTCAGTCCGTTGCTATGTTAGCGGCGCTTTATCATCAAGAACCCTTAATTGCCACTACATTTGATACGGCATCCGAATTATTAGGTTATGACCTGTGGCAGTTGGTTGCGAATGGCCCAGCGGAAGAGTTAAATCGTACTGAAGTGACGCAGCCTGCAATATTGGTTGCATCCATTGCCTGTTATCGTGTTTGGTTAGACAAAGGCCTTGATGCGCCAATTGCAATGAGCGGGCATAGCCTCGGTGAATACTCAGCATTGGTGTGTGCCAATGCCCTGTCTTTTGCTGACGCCATAATCTTGGTACGTGATCGTGGCCGCTTTATGCAATCTGCTGTTGCTGCAGGTGAAGGTGCAATGGCCGCAATCCTGGGTTTGGAAGACGATGCGGTGATAGACATCTGTAATGCTGCCGCCGCAGGTGAAATATTGTCAGCCGCTAACTTTAATTCTCCTGGCCAAGTAGTTGTTGCAGGCACGACTAGCGCGGTGAAGCGAGCTGCCGATTTGGCAAAAGAACGTGGTGCAAAACGCGCAATAATTTTACCCGTGAGCGTGCCTTCACATTGTTTGTTAATGCAAGCTGCGGCAAAACAATTAACAGTAGCTTTAGCTGAAATTGAGATTAATACGCCAACGATTCCCGTTATTCATAATGTTGATGGACAAGTGCGCGCAGAGCCTGATGCGATTCGTCAGGCGCTTATTAAGCAACTCTATGCACCAGTACGCTGGGTTGATTGTGTCAATCAGCTTAAAACCTATGACGCAGATGAAATCATTGAATGTGGCCCGGGCAAAGTATTGGCCGGTTTGATTAAGCGTATTGACCGTTCATTGGTAACGCGAAATCTTAATACAAGCACTGATTTTTCTGCCTGAGTAATAGAGAGAATCATGAATTTAAAAAATGAAATTGCATTAGTTACGGGTGCCAGTCGCGGCTTAGGCAAGGCCATACTGTATGCACTGGCAGCACAAGGTGCCACCGTTATTGGTACCGCGACATCCGATGCGGGCGCACAAAAAATCAGCGATAGCCTCACCGAGGCAGGTCTCAGTGGATTGGGTTTGTGTCTCGATGTGCGTGATCAAGCCTCTGTCGAACGGATGATGGTAGCGATTAGCGAAAAATATTCAGCACCGAGCATATTGGTTAACAACGCTGGCATTACCCGCGATAATTTATTTTTACGTATGAAAGAAGACGAATGGTTTGATGTTATTGATACCAATTTAAATTCTTTATATCGTTTATGTAAAGCGTGTATTCGGCCTATGACCAAAGCACGCAAGGGGCGCATCATCAACATCGCCTCGGTGGTTGGTTTAATCGGTAATGCTGGTCAAACCAATTATGCTGCGGCAAAGGCGGGTATGTGTGGTTTTACTAAATCGCTTGCCCGTGAAATTGGTTCACGTAACATCACGGTGAATTGTATTGCGCCAGGTTTTATTGAAACTGACATGACGGCTGCTTTAAGTGATGAACATAAGCAAGCGCTTATAGGACAGATTGCAGCAGGGCGTTTAGGCCAACCTGATGACATTGCCGCTGCCGCCTGCTTTTTGGCCTCAGACAGCGCAAGCTATATAACTGGCGAAACACTGAATGTAAACGGTGGGTTGTACATGGCTTAGGCGCCAATATTTTTCTAAAAATAATTATAAATATACAATTCAACTAATTGAATTTAAACAAAAATTTACTACATACGCAAAGCGGGCGACGATCTATGGTTGCAACTTTTGTGGGTGACGATACAATAGGCGCGCGACTAGATTCGCGTACTAGGAGGGTTCCAAGGTAATGAGCGTTGAAGAACAGGTTAAGAAGATTGTTGTTGAGCAACTTGGCGTCAAAGAAGAAGAAGTGAACAGCGCGTCCTCATTCGTTGATGACCTCGGTGCAGATTCCCTTGACACCGTTGAGCTAGTGATGGCTCTTGAAGAAGAATTTGAATGCGAGATCCCTGACGAGGAAGCAGAGAAAATCACTACCGTCCAGCATGCTATTGATTATATTAATAGTCAATCTGCCTAAATGAGATAACCTAAAGCTAGCGACTGCCCGATTTTGGGCTCTTGCTAGTATTGGTTATTTTTACTATCCAGAACATAGCAAACCATAGTTACAGATGGCCAATATAGATAGACGACGTGTTGTAATTACTGGCATGGGTATGATTAGTCCCGTTGGGCTGAATGTTGCCGATAGCTGGCGCAATATTCTGGCTGGCCAAAGTGGCATTGAAACCCTTACGTCTTTTGATGTCTCCAACTTCGCCACTCGCATTGGCGGCGCCATCAAAAACTTTGATGTCTGCGAATATATCTCGAAAAAAGATGCCAAAAAAATGGATTTATTTATCCATTACGGCATGGCCGCAGGTATTCAAGCAGTTACCGACTCAGGTTTAGAAGTGACCGAAGCCAATGCGGCGCGTATGGGTGTTGCTATTGGTTCAGGTATTGGTGGTCTGCCTGGTATTGAATCGGGTTATGACGGCTTTTTGAAAGGTGGCCCTCGTAAGATTTCCCCCTTCTTTGTGCCGAGCACCATTATTAATATGATCTCAGGCCATTTATCGATCAAGTACGGATTTAAAGGGCCTAATATCGCAGTTGTCAGTGCCTGTACCACGGGCACACATAACATTGGCGAAGCAGCGCGGATTATTCGTTGCGGTGATGCCGATGTGATGATTGCAGGCGGCGCTGAAATGGCCACCTCTGCTTGCGGTCTCGGAGGCTTTGCCTCGGCCCGCGCCTTATCTCGACGTAATGATGATCCAAGCACCGCCAGTCGTCCCTGGGATAAAAATCGTGACGGCTTCGTCTTAGGCGATGGCGCCGGCGTTATGGTGCTTGAGTCTTATGAACACGCCAAAGCACGTGGAGCAAATATTTACGCCGAGCTCATTGGCTATGGCTTAAACGCTGATGCCTATCATATGACATCGCCATCGCAAGGCGGTGAAGGTGCCAGTGCATGCATGGATTTAGCGATTGCCAATGCTGGCATTAATCCACAAGAAATTGATTACATCAACGCGCATGGCACCTCAACGCCAGCGGGCGATAAAGCAGAAACCCAAGCAATTAAGCGCAGCTTTGGTGATTACGCGAAATCAGTAGCGATTAGTTCGACCAAATCGATGACAGGCCATCTATTAGGTGCCACAGGCGGAGTTGAGGCCATTTTTTCAGTGTTAGCAATACGTGACCAAGTTGCACCACCAACGATTAACCTTACAACACCAGACCCTGAGTGTGATCTTGATTATGTGCCGAATAACGCGCGTGATATGAAAATAGACATAGCCCTGTCCAATTCGTTTGGCTTTGGTGGCACTAACGCAACACTCATTATGAGTCGTTTATCTTAAGCAGCCTATCTAACACTAATATTCCTTTCATTCGTCGTTTAAATCGCTATGACGACCTGCTCGCGCTACACCACAATCACCCAGAAAAATATCCTTTCCTGCTTGAAAGTGTTGCACACGGAACAGCGCAATCGCAGTTTGATATTTTGTTTTGTTTCCCTGAAGAGCAGTTGGTACTTAATCAAGATTCGTTACTGACACTGGATAACAATCCGCTAGAGAATAACGACTTCCTATTAATGCTAGACCAATTATGGCAGCAGAACAAAGTCACCACAAAAGCTGAAATAAAACTGCCATTTTATGGCGGCTGGTTCACCTACTTAGGCTATGAATTGGCCGCACATATTGAACCAACATTACGTTGTTATAAAGACTCTGTTTTACCTGTTGCCTTTGCCTCGCGTATCCGCAGCGCGGTCATCCGCGACCATGCACAATCATGTTTATATCTGGTATCTAATGATGAAGAAAAGATTCATCAGATGATTGCTGACCTCGACAGCTGTAATGCGATTGATGCTTCTGAAATAGTTTTTCATCATATAGAAGAAGACAATACACAACAGTTTATCAATGGCGTTGAGCGCATCAAACACTATATCTACGAAGGTGATGTGTTTCAGGTGAATTTATCGCGCGGTTGGAAGGCACGATCAAACGAGTCATTTTCATCAGTGGCGCTCTATCAACGATTACGCCAGTCTAACCCTGCCCCATTTTCAGCCTTGGTGAATTACGATAATAAAACCATTATTAGCTCGTCGCCCGAACGTCTTGTGCAGACTGAAGGTAGATATGTGCAAACAAGACCAATTGCCGGCACACGACCACGGTCAACATCCAATCAAATAGATCAGCAATTGGCCGCAGAACTCATGGAAAATGTGAAAGAACGGGCGGAGCATATTATGCTGATTGACTTAGAGCGTAATGACCTTGGCCGTGTTTGTTGCCCGGGCAGTATTGAGGTAGATGCCTTGATGGTGCGAGAGAGCTATGCCCATGTCCATCACATCGTATCAAACATTCGCGGCCAATTGCGTGATAATGTGACACCAGGTGAGGTCATACGCGCTGTATTCCCCGGTGGTACGATCACCGGCTGCCCCAAGGTGCGCTGTATGGAAATTATCCATGAATTGGAGCATGAGGCGAGAGGAGCGTACACCGGCTCTGTTGGCTATATTAATGATAATGGCGATATGGATCTCAATATTCTGATTCGAACACTGGTTTGCGATGGTACAACAGTGCAGTTTCGTGCCGGTGGCGGTATTGTCGCGGATTCGATTGCGCAGCGAGAAGTGGCAGAAACACGCAGCAAGGCAAAGGGCTTATTGCTAGCATTACAGTCCGTATGAAAACACGAATTCTTATCAACGGCGAAGCCAATGATCAGATTCATGCCCTTGATCGGGGCTTGCTCTATGGCGACGGTGTATTTGAAACCATTGCTATACGTGGGCGGCGTATTGCGCTATGGCATGAACATGTACAGCGACTGCAACTTGCCTGTGAAATCTTGCAGATTAGCTGTCCTGATGAAACGCTGTTAAAAGAAGAAATCACACAATTGATTGACCAGTTCGACCATAATATTAGTGCCAATTTTATTGTAAGAGTCACCCTAACAAGAGGTGTTAGTAGGCGTGGCTATCGCCCCGTGCCAAATGCAACGCCAAGTCGTATAATAAGTATCTGCGATTTACCGGATAGCCCAAAAAAATATAGCACAACCGGTATACGACTCCGATGCTGCCATACACGCCTGGCAAAAAGCAGTCTGGCTGGCATCAAACATCTCAATCGTTTAGAACAAGTATTGGCTCAATCCGAATGGCAGCCAGATGACGGTATTCAAGAGGGTTTAATGCTTGATTATGATAATCATGTGATAGAAGGGACAATGAGCAATGTTTTCATTGTGAAAAACCAACAGCTGATGACGCCAGATTTACATTATTCTGGTGTTGCAGGCGTGATGCGCCAATCTGTTATGAGTTTAGCAAAAAATCACAATATTGAAATACAAGAATCCCATCTTTCATTAGACGAAGTAAAAAATGCTGATGAAGTATTTATGAGCAATAGCCTCATCGGTATATGGCCAGTGAAGCAACTGGAGCCTCAAGGGAAATTTGATACAATAAGCTGGCTAGCACCAGGCGAATTGACAAAAAAAATAATGCAACTTATCGATCATGCACACAAAATTAGTGGGATAATCGTCTAGTGCTGAAGATACTACTTCGTGTTAGTGCTGTACTGGCAATAGTCTGTAGTCTGGCACTGGGCTGGCTAGCCATAGATGTGCGCCACTTTTTATCGACACCCTTTGAGTTCGGGGTCGAGGGTGTGCGTTATATTATTAAACCCAATGATAGCGTACACAGCATTGCTAAATCGTTAAAGGCACGCGGCATTTTAAATAAGCCTTATTATCTCATTGGCTTAGCCAAATGGAAGCGGATTGCTGGAAAAATAAAAGTTGGTGAGTATCAAATGCCGACGACAATTAAGCCCGAAGCGTTATTAGATTTGCTCGTCTCTGGAGATGTCATCCAGCATTCACTGACCTTAATTGAAGGTTGGACATTTAACGAAGTGATGAATGCGATCAATGATAATCCAAACCTGACGCATACACTGAATGACTATTCCGTCGAAGAGATTATGAATCACTTAGATTTGGCTGGACTGCACCCAGAGGGGAGATTTTATCCCGATACCTATCATTTTACGCAAGGTATGACAGACCTGGAATTTTTAAAGCGCTGCTATCGTCAAATGGAGAGAATATTAAATAAAGAGTGGCAGGCGCGCGCTAAAGATATTCCCCTTAAAACACCTTATGACGCACTTATTCTTGCCTCAATTATTGAACGTGAAACAAATGTTGATGCAGAACGCAATCAAGTTTCAGGTGTTTTCACGCGCCGCCTCCAACGTAACATGCGTCTGCAAACCGACCCTACTATTATCTATGGCTTAGGTAAGGAGTTTGACGGTAATATCCGCCGTAAGGATTTACGTCGAGATACACCTTATAACACCTATATTCATAAAGGGCTGACACCGACACCAATTGCCATGCCCAGTGTTAAATCTATTCATGCAGCATTACATCCAGATAACGGAAAATCGATTTATTTTGTTGCCAAAGGTGATGGTACGCATTATTTCTCTGAAACTTTGCAAGAACATAATGCTGCGGTACGCAAATATCAGTTAGGCGGAAAACACTAATATGGCGAAGGTAGATCAAGGTAAATTTATTACCGTTGAAGGTATCGAAGGTGTTGGTAAAAGTACCAACATCAATACCATTCGCCATTTTTTTAATGAACAAAATATTGACTGTATTGTCACGCGAGAACCAGGCGGCACTGGTCTTGGTGAGGATATTCGTGAATTGTTATTAGGACATAAACACCAGGTAATGGGCAGTCCTTGTGAATTACTTTTAATGTTTGCCTCACGTGCGCAGCATCTTTCTCAAGTGATTAGACCGGCCTTGCAAAAAGGCCAATGGGTGATCTGTGATCGCTTTACTGATGCCACCTATGCCTATCAAGGTGGCGGCAGAGGTATTGACGACAAGCAAATTGCCTTACTTGAAGCCTGGGTGCATGGTGAACAACACTCTGGGGCTACGTGGCAGCCGGACTTAACCTTTTTACTTGATACTGATGTTGCAATCGGT
>JAESQP010000062.1 GCA_016765075.1 Gammaproteobacteria bacterium | reverse complement strand
TCGCTACCTCGTGATAGATTTTGTACTTCCCTGTACAAAATCGACTCGCCTACGCGACAGCCTATGTTCCCCGACCGCCCTGCGTCCATGCCACAACGTCGCAAGCTCGTCACTGGCTACGTAGCACTACCTCAATGGCTCTACGGCAACTATAGCTGTACTATTTTCTTCTCCATCACTCGCTAACGCTCCTAATTACGAAAAAACAATACAGCGTTGCCTATCAGGGACTACTCGCCCTCGCTCCGCTCTCCATGGCTCGCAGCGAACGCATGAGTGCACTATGTTTCTTGGGAGCATGGCAATTAAAATTGAATAGAAGGCAATATAATGGGTTTATTCACAGTAATATTAAGATTTGGCGATAAGTTCTTAATATTTTACAGTTTATACTATGCGCTATTATTTGTTATTACTTTACAATCAAATGCTTGCAACTGTTTTATGTGTTATTTAGTGTAGATTGTAATTTAATTGCTTATTGTTAATAACTTGATTGTGCGCTTATGAATTACAGTGATATAGCTGTTAAAATCTCTCGGTCTTGTGCTAAACGAACTTATTCGGATATCTACCATAATACAATGAGTCGAGCTGTGATGCCTGATGGCAGTTATGTCACACCAGGCATGCCCCCATTGGAAGCCTCAGATAAAGCGGTTTCTTTTTTTGAATTTTGGCCGTCATGGTTAATGTATGGCCCAGTGGCGATACAATGGTTAATACTGTCGCTTTATTACCGGTCATTATCGTTACCATTGATCGCTAATCCAAACATTGCGAGTGCCGGAATGGTTGGTTTTTCTAAAAGTGAACTGTTAGCGCAAGCTGAGCCTTCAGTACAAAAATGGATATTGCCCTGGCTGACACATACCTTGACCGAGGATTCTGTCGCTGATCAAACGAACCAATTATTGCAATCTCTAACTGATAATAAGCTGTCATTGCCTATTGTTGGCAAGCCCGATATGGGATGTCGTGGCGTAGGGGTTAAACTAATCGCTACAGAGTCTGAGTTGCATGATTATGTTAAGCACTATTCTGTTAATAGCACGTTGATGTTACAGCGTTTAGCGGATTGGGAGCCAGAAGCTGGTGTATTTTATGTGCGTTACCCGAATGAAGCCAAGGGACGTATTGTCTCAATGGGGCTGAAATATTCGCCGTATGTGGTAGGTGATGGCACCAGTACTTTACGTCAATTACTTGCGGCTGATGCACGTGCTAGCCAGGTAACACACCTTTATGAGACGCGACACCAAGATAAGCTTGACCAAGTTATCGTAAAAAATGAACCCTTTCGATTGGTTTTTGCTGCAAGCCATAGTCGCGGTGCGATATTCTGTGACGCTAAACAGTACATTACCGAGGCCTTAACACATCGTATTGATGAGATAATGTTGGGGTTTCCTGAGTTTTACTACGGGCGATTAGATATTAAATTCAATACTGTAGAGCATTTAATGCAAGGTGAGGATTTCGCCATTATCGAAGTCAATGGTGCGAGTTCAGAATCGTTGAATATTTGGGATAAGCAAACAAAGCTGAGTGAAGCCTGGGCGACATTGTTTGGTCAATACCATACTTTATTTAAGATAGGCGCAATGAATAGGCAGCGCGGACATACGCCACCAGGAATTTTTAGCCTATGGCGTGCATGGCGTATGGAACAAGCGTTATCAAAGCATCATCCTGCGACAGACTAATATGAATTATGACAGCTTAGTGAATCCATTCCAGCTACCAATCAAAAACCGAATGGTCGCGACGATGCTTGAGTCTGTGTTGGGTTTGAAGTCCTTGGCAAAACATTATGCGCGTCGTCCGCAGAATATTACGCCTGATTGTTTTCTTGATTACACCTTGCAATCGTTGGGGGTCAATGTTCGAGTTGAATCTGATAATTTTCTCGACGAGATTCCTCGTGCTGGCCCAGTCTTAGTCGTTGCCAACCATCCTTTGGGTGGGCTGGAAGGTGTTGCTATCGCGCAAATGTTATTGAAAGTGCGCCCCGACCTGAAGGTAATGACCAATCAACTGCTAACACGTATTCCCGAACTACGCGATATTTTTATTGGCGTTGATGTATTGTCAAATAATGCGGTGAAGCAAAATTTACGCGGCGTGCGTGAGGCAATGAAGCATCTTCGTAACGACGGTATGTTGCTGGTATTTCCTGCCGGTCAAGTGTCCGCCATTAATGTTAAGTTAAAACGAATCGAAGACCGACCGTGGGATCGTTTGGTAGGACAGTTAGTTAAGCGCAGTAAAGCGGTATGTGTGCCTATCTATGTTAAAGGGAAAAATAGTAGGCTATTTTATATTTTAGGTTTGCTTCATCCACGCTTGCGCACACTGATGTTGGCGCGCGAGCTAGCCAATAAAAATGGTTGGCAGCTAGATTTAAAAATCGGTGAGCCGATTACGCCAAATGAAATCAAGCAGCTTGATGATGAAGCGTCCATTACTCACTATTTACGTCTGAGTACAGATTTATTAGGTCTAAAGTCTGAGAAAAACAAAAAACTAAGTCATAACCAAGTTCATGAGATTAAACGCCCCAGCGTCAAATTATTCCATGATATTCAACAGCTCCATGAGTTCAAGATAAATGAATCAGGGCAGTTTGATGTATACATCGCCCCCTATGATCGTCTTGGCGGCATGATGGAACATATCGGTATTGCACGTGAAATCACCTTTCGTGCTGCTGGTGAAGGCACCGGCAACAGCGTCGATATTGATCGCTTTGACCCGCATTATCAGCATCTGTTCTTATGGGATAGAGAAAAACAGGTGGTTGCCGGTGGTTATCGTATTGGCCGCGTCGATGAGATTGTTGAAAAGCATGGTATCGATGCGCTATATGGCCGCACACTGTATCGCTTTGATGAGGCCTACCTAGCCCGTATTGGTAAAGCTTTAGAGGTTGGACGTTCATTTGTGCACCCGGATTATCAGCGACACCCGTTAACACTTGATTTATTATTGCGCGGCATTGGCGCATACGTTGCGAAAAATCCTGACTATCCAACTTTGTTTGGCGCAGTGAGTATTTCGCGTGATCATTCTGACATGGCGCGTGCATTGATCGCTGAGAGCATGTTGGAATCCTTTCGGGCAGAGCAACGTTATATCGAAGATGTCAGACCAGTAAAACCATTTCGTGTTGCCGGAAAAACCTGGACCGATGACATGCTAGCGTCGTTAAGCAAAGTCTCGGTACTGAACAAACTAGTCGGCCGCTGCGATGCAGGAAAAACCTTACCGACTTTATTACGGCATTATTTAGCAATGAATGGAAAGTTTGTTTGTTTTTCAGTGAATACTGTTTTTAATGATTCATTGGACGGCTTAATATTAGTCGACTTTCGAAAAATGCCACGCCGCTATGCAACACGTTATCTTGGTAAAGAAGGGGTTGAGTGTTTTCAAACACGATGGAAAGATGAATGCGATTACTAGTTACCGCCAATACTGATGCAATAGAACAGTTGCTTGCTCTCATTGAGCTTGCGCCAGATAATGTTTATCAAAATATCCCAACAGGCATGACGTCAACTATGGGTCGTCATGTGCGTCATGTATTAGATCACTATAGCGCGTTACAAGTAGGTGTAGTTAATAACATGATCGATTACGACCGACGCAGCCGAGATAGCGTAATAGAAACAGACCCTATGATTGCAACAAAGCAGCTCAACGATTTAGTTGTGTGGATGGAAGATAGCATTAGCCTGGACGCACCACTTAAGATGAAAACCGAGATATCCATGAATAATCAAGAGAGTTGCCAAGAGTCATGTGTAGTCAATAGCACACTACAGCGTGAATTAATTTATTTGCTTAATCACACCGTACATCATGTTGCCTATATTACGTTAGTATTGCGCACTTTTGGTATTAAAATCGATCAGTACATTGGTGTCGCACCAGCAACGCAAAGCTATTTAAAATCAAACACTATCAACCAAGTGGGCTAGGCAATGTGTACCGTGAGTATTTTACGGGATAACAATGGCTTAATTGTCACGTCAAACCGCGACGAGCTACGTACGCGTAATGAAGCAGGATTAAGGCAAAAGTCGACAGTAGGGCGGGCAGAAACAACGCAATGTATATACCCCGTTGATGCACAAGCACAAGGCACCTGGGTAGGTGCTAACGATTACGGTATCGTTGCCAGCTTGCTCAATATGTATGAAGCAGATTATCAAGCTGATCCCGCACTAACAAAGAGCCGCGGCTTAATCATTCCACGTTTGCTCGAATTTCGTCGCCTTAGAGACGTGAGAAAATGGTTAACACAATCATTAGAACCAAGGTTGTATAACGCGTTCGTGTTGCTGGTGATGGATAAAAATGATCTCTATCGTTATCGCTGGGATGGTTTAAGCTTAAATGAAGAGTGCGTGCAGTTTTCACACTACTTTCTTGAATCTTCCTCTTCCGTTGATTTGGCAGCAACCGTAATGTATCGGCAGAACCAGTTCAAGGATTGGCAAATAACAGATAATTGCTCCCATAATCGTGCCCAGAGTATTTTAAGGTTTCACTGTAAGCATGATGAAGACAATGCCAGCAAATCAATATGCGTGGCGCGAGAACAATCCCACACTAAAAGCGTCAGTCAAATTCAAATTAGTAATAGTCATGTTGATTTTCGCTATCTATCGCCTGATAATTTAGCTGGGCTTATCAATACAAATATTGACATTAAACAATTAGAAGTTGCTAGGCATGAGTTATTGGTGGTAGCGCAAGCAGGTAAGGTATCGCAAAAAGCATCTGCAGCATAAGGCCAGATCTAATAACTGCTTGTAGCCTCTGGCTTTCAGGTTTCCCCAGCTACAATGCCAGAAATGACCTTGAGTTTTCTTCCTCTCATGCGCACTGTAAATTGAATTCACCTAGTTGTATCCCCGTAAAGGGCTCTGACTCTGGTTATTTTTAGGTGGAATGGGTGTCGAAACCGATTGCACCGTTATTCCCCCTTGAAAATATTTTCTTTATTGAGCATGTATAAAAATACATATCATTGGCAGGTATATAATTTTAGCAGTGTATGCACTTTTACATTATGGTAGTTAAATGAAGAAATACGGCTAATATTCAGTAGCTTAGTCAGAATATCGAAAACTATTCTCTCTGTGCACAATAGCCAAAAGGTGATACGTAGCAGCTATGTATTACTTATAGAAATGTAATGTGGATACCAATATAATTTATTGAAAAATAAAGAAAAATTTATTAACGGGGAGGAAATCAATGAGCGTGTTATATAGCGATTTGGTGATACACTGCTGCAGTATAATAAGCTGTTATGTTTCATCCAGCATTAAGCCATGGTTAGCAAACCTATGTGTGAATTAAGGAATATTGGTAAAACTGTGTCTACTCGACTACATGGCATTGGCATTGCTAATGAAGCTGAATTGAAAAGGTTAGGAGCAGAAAAAGCCAAACCAATATTTTCAGCAGGCTTGGCGAAGTAATGCAAAGAAACATAACAAGAACATCAAGATCGTT
>JAESQP010000061.1 GCA_016765075.1 Gammaproteobacteria bacterium | reverse complement strand
CGGATTCTCATGGTGGTATGCCAGCAGTTTTTGAATCACGTAGACACCAACGCCATCATCTGACCTATTGGGGTTTCCACAACCTATGATTGACAATACAGTCATGCCAAGACTTTCCTCTACCCGCAGCCAGGAAACGCTTTCTTGCCTTGCCCCCAGCGTTTTTCACACTTTGGATTTTCGAAAGCATCCACGACCACATCGTTCAAATCATAAATCGTATCATCAAACCCAGACTCTTTGATGCCCTCTCGTATGGCTGCAATTGCGGTCATTGATATTGCAGACACGACAGGATGTTCGGCGTTCGAGACCGTAGTATCTGCAGGATGATCGAAAGATTGCTTACAGGCTTTGACATCAGTCGAATGAAGTTTCCGACACATGGCAGGGCGAACGGAATAGACCGAACAGGAGTGATCTGAAAGAAAGGGACAAGGGATATTAGTCTGAATTCGTTTCGACTGTGACAAGGTCGATATCAACTTATTATTAGCCCGTGCCCGTTTGAGAATTGCGTCCTTCTGTTCAGGCGTTAGCGTAGATTCCACAAAATGCGTCATTGCGAAGACCTCCTCCGCGCCCACTTCAACTTTAAAATGACAACAATAATCACAACCATCCCGACAATCCAGCACAGCTCCTGAATGCTCGAGTACGCCCACCATTGTGGCATCAAGCCGCTGATTCGCGTGGGTAACCGCAGCGAGTACTGATTCCCCGCTACCGTCTATCTCACAGTCTTTGATGACTTGACCTTTTTCAATATCGAAGGCCGCCTGAAGTTTTTCTTGAAATTCTTGCATGATAAATAATCGCCCGCTATCTTTGTTATTCGTGACGACAGAATTGTCCAAGTCTCAATATTACCTGAACATCAGTGTTAAGTAATCGGCATCCAAAAAATAATGGCGCGGTTAAATAATAAACCGCGCCATTTCTCTGCATGGAAAGGATTTCGGAGGGAATAGTGTTCCGCAGGAAGCATTCAATCTAAATATCTATTTAACCGAACCCCCTACGGCAATCAGCGACTATTGAGCTGTTTTAAAAATGGTACCCGATGCCAACACCAAGAATCCAGGCATCTACGTCTAACTCATCCGCTGTGACACCACCAACCGTCACATCAGCGTCAAACATAAGATATTTAAGGTCTGCGTTGAGTGAAATGTTCGATGTAAGCATAAAATCAGCACCGCCACCAATAACCCAACCGATCGTATCCTCAACCTCCGCGTTCAGGGCATCCAAAGTGCCACTCTCATTGTAAAATATATTGTAATTAAACCCGGCTGCTACATATGGACGAATCTTTGGATCATCAGGCGAAAAATGATACTGCAGAGTGAAAATAGGCGGCAGAACACTGACCGACCCGAGTGAGGTACCCGCCGATTCAACATCGAAGTTCAGTGTTGTTGCGAGCACATTCAAACCTATATGGGGCGTAAAAAAATAGGTCGCATCAACTGCGATTCGAATATCATTATTTAAATCAAGATCCGAACCACCTGATGCAGCACTATTGGAAGATGCATTTGTATTGACGATAATCCCAGTCGTGTGGATATTCCATGACTCTGCATTGGCACCTTGAAAGGCCATAGCAAACACCAAAAATAATGCGCTACTCAGGCATCTGGTTGACACACTTAATTTATTATTTCTAGCTAACATATTTGTAACTCCTCTTATTTAGAAAATAGAACCAAGACTGCAGATCAAACCCCACCGACATACTGCCTTTATATTCGCCAAAGTCGACAAGACCACTGCGCCTCAACAGGCAACATCAATTCCGGCAGCTCACAAAACTTGCGATGAACCAGAAAATACATACAGGTCTCACAGGCCTGATCATCATCCTCATCGTCACCGGGGTTATAAGCGGTTAGCGTGAAACCGGCATTCACCAATTTGGTGCTGTAATCCGCCTCTTCCAGTGTTTGTAATTGCGCCACGACCTCGTTGACTTCCTCGCTGCTGTAAGCACGTGGTTCAATCTCGGTCTTTAGCCCATTGTTTAATTTATTCTCAAGTACTTTCCGAAGGGAATCGTCCGCTTTAACTTGCTCTGGCGAAGCGGTTTCAGTTTCGCCCACAGTAAAGCCTACGCGAACTGTCGCTGATCAAATCCGCCACAACCGACACCACCATTCCGCTTCGACCGGTACAGCGAGTTCGGGTAAATCACACCATTTTCTGTGCACCAAATAGTACATGCACTCCAAACAGCGTTGTTCATCTTCGCCGTAAGGTTTATCCACAAACCCAGAGACCACCAACTTCTCTTCAAGCGCGTCTGGATCCAACTCTCTTAACTCAACAAGAACTTGTTCGAATTGAATATTGTCTTCAGGGAAAGGTTCGGTTTTGGTTTCCAAACCGTTGGCCATTAAGCGACCAATGCGGTCGCGTAACGCATCGTCATCTGCATCACTCACGATAACACCTCATAGTTTTATTCTTAGCGCTAAGATTAGAAATCGAGCGACCACCGCTACGGCTAAGCGGACACCCGATTGATATCACACCTTAGGATGTTTTAAAACGTGAAAGCTCTTTACCCGTCTTAGCATCATGCGCATGCACGGTACAAACCAAACAGGAATCATAAGAACGCGCCACATGACCTACTTCAACCGGGTCGCTTGGATCAGCGATCGGCGTACCGATCAACGCTTCTTCGATTGGACCGCGCTCTTCCGCTTCGCTACGCGGACCGACATTCCAGGTTGTTGGCGCAATAATCTGGTAGTTCTTGATCTTACCGCCTTCAACTTCAATCCAGTGACACAACGCACCACGAATCGCTTCGGTTGCACCCCAGCCCTGACCATCTTGTTCTTTAGGTTTGATATAAAAAGGCTCATCTAAACGCAATTCACGTAAACAACGTTCCATTTGACGGTAGATATATTTAACCTCATGCATACGTGCAAAATGACGCAACAGCACATTTGCACCGCCCATGTTCTTGTACATATCCAGAACCAAACCGTCACTGTACTGCCAGTCTTCCATGTGATCGCCGCCGTAAATCAATTCACGCGCCAATGGACCTGCTTCAAGGTGGCCATTTTCTGCGTGCAAAGTTGCCGTAGACCATGAATAGTTTTTCTCAAAATCATGCTCATTATTGGATATTGGCTTCGTCGTACGATCAAACGGGTGTTTAGCACCACCCCCTTCGTCATACCATGCATGAGTAACATCTTCACGCGTCATCTTCTGATCCATATGTTTGTAAGTGCCAGTAGCACCATCAAAAACACCACCCGGCATTTGAACAGATTGATTACGACTATCGATGGTAGGTTTATTGTATTTCTCTTCGTGCGGCAAATAACCCCAGGAGATAAATTTATCCAGACCTTTACCGTATTTATCAGACCGATATCACAGCCCATACGCCACATCATGCCAAGGTCAGAATTTGCATGCTCTGGTTTTTCATCCAGCCATGCCATGAAATCATCATAGGTTTGAATTTCTTCATAACGTTCCAACGAACAACCTAACCACATTGGCTCAATCCAGTTGGTACGAAAATGTTCGAGAATACCCCATGAACGCGTCACATCAGTTAATGTCGGTGAACACATTACGCCACCGGGCACCATGAAGCTTGAGTGCGGCCACTGGCCACCTAACATCGCGTAAATTTCTACAGGCCGCCCTGAGATGGTGACACCTAACTCGTAGTTAGTACCGGTAAAGGGTGCCCAACGTTTTACCGCTTCTTCATAAAAAGGACTGTTCT
>JAESQP010000060.1 GCA_016765075.1 Gammaproteobacteria bacterium | reverse complement strand
TTTTATGGACAATCGCCTACGATACCTTTTACGCCATGGTCGATCGCGATGATGATTTACGCATAGGCATTAAATCAACGGCAATATTATTTGGTTGTTATGACCGTGTTATGGTCGTCGTGTTACATGGTTTGGTGTTGGTGATATTACTGCTGGCGGGCAATTTAATTGCTGCTGGCGCTGTCTATTACATTGGTTTATTGGCGGCAGCATTGTTTGCACTCTATCAGCAATGGTTAACACGCAATCGTGATACAGCAGGCTGTTTTCGGGCATTTTTAAATAATAATTGGTTTGGCTTGGTGATTTTTGTGGGTATATTTTTAAATTTTGGCGTTAAGCCAATATGATGCTGTCTATTGCTGCCATTGTAGTAGGCCTTGTGTTCCTCGTCTGGAGTGCAGACCGGTTTATTTTTGGTGCTGCGCAAACTGCGGTACATTTTAAAGTGCCGCCTATTCTAATTGGGCTCACTATAGTGAGCATTGGCACATCGGCACCTGAGATGCTGGTAGCTTTGTCTGCTTCCTTACAAAACAATCCCGGGCTCGCTATTGGTAATGTTTATGGCTCCAATATTGCTAATATTGCATTAGTACTAGGGGTGACGGCGTTGGTAGCACCGTTGGCAGTTCATTCGGCAACGTTGCGCCGAGAGTTGCCGATTTTGCTGCTGATTAACGTGGTAGTAATCGCGTTGATATTTGACGGCACACTGGGTCAGTTAGATGGCGTGTTGTTGCTGATAGGCTTGGTTGTGGTGATGGGCATTTTAATACGTTTGTCGCGCAGCGCGGGTGCTAATGATCCGATTAAAACCGATTTTGATAAGGAATTAAAAAAGCAGGGTTCGATAGCCAAAGCCTTGGTGTGGTTGGTGGTGGGGCTTATCGTCCTGGTTATCAGTGCCAAACTATTAGTTTGGGGCGCGGTCAATATAGCCCAAGCAATGGGTGTTAGTGATCTGGTTATTGGTTTATCAATAGTTGCTATTGGTACGAGTCTGCCAGAGTTGGCGGCGTCTGTGACCGGTGCGCTGAAGGGTGAGTATGACTTAGTCATTGGCGCTATTGTTGGCTCCAATATTTTTAATTTTCTTTTGGTGTTGGCGATGCCTGCCTTGTTCGCGCCAGGCTCCTTTCCTGCAGAAGTCCTTTATCGTGACGCACCGATAGCCTTGGCGCTGACAGTGGCTTTATTTTTAATGGCGATGGGTCTCCGTAAAACGGGTTATATTATGCGCTGGGAAGGCGCGGTATTGTTTGCTGTCTTTGTTGCCTATATGGTGTTTATTTACTATCAATCGCTGGTTGTGGCGACGGCCTAATAAAATTAAATGGATAAAACAAAACTAAAGCAGTTGGCGATAGCAGTCATCGACACGGAAATGCGTTCGGTGGCCTTGTTAAAACAGCGCATCGACGATGATTTTGTCCGCGCCTGTACGTTAATGCTCGCGTGTGAAGGCCGTATTATTGTGTTAGGTATGGGTAAGTCAGGCCATATTGGTAATAAAATCGCAGCGACCTTGGCGAGCACCGGTTCACCGGCATTTTTTGTTCACCCGGGTGAAGCCAGTCATGGTGATCTTGGTATGATTACCGCCAGTGATGTTGTGTTGGCAATTTCTAATTCCGGAGAAACTGACGAGATTGTCACCATACTGCCTATTATCAAGCGCTTGCATGTGCCATTGATTGCGATGACGGGCAATCACGCCTCAACTATTGCTGAGTTAGCGGATGTTCATTTGAATATTGCTATAGAAGAAGAGGCTTGCCCTTTAGGTTTGGCGCCAACATCGAGCACTACAGTAACCTTGGTGATGGGCGATGCATTGGCCGTCGCTTTATTAGAGGCGCGTGATTTTACGGCAAATGATTTTGCTCGCTCACACCCAGGTGGGCGCTTGGGGCGGCGATTATTACTGCATGTTGCTGATGTTATGCGTACGGGTGATGCGATACCGATGACGCAAGAGGATGCCAGCTTTCATGATGCGTTATTGGAAATGAGCAAAAAAGGTTTGGGTATGACGATTATTGTTGATGACGATCACAAGGTTGCTGGCTTAATTACCGATGGTGATCTGCGACGCTTGCTTGATGGAGATGCGGATATGCGTGATGCCAAGGTCAAAGACGTAATGACGCCTAAGTGTAAAACAGTAGTCGCCAGTATACTTGCTGCCGAAGCCTTACAGATTATGGAGCAGTATAAGATCAACTCTTTTCCAGTAACAGATGAAGATAACAAGATTGTGGGTGCTTTTAATATGCATGATTTATTAAAAGCAGGCGTAGTCTAAGGAAGTTTCGAATAATCATGATCTGTTTAGAGCTTCTTTAAGGAGAACTTTACGTTGGAACTTTCTGATGATGTTATTCAGCGCGCCGAAAAAATTCGTTTGCTGATTTTTGATGTCGATGGCGTATTAACCGATGGCCGTTTGTATTTTGATGATAAGGGTGTCGAATCTAAGGCATTTCATTCGCGTGACGGTCATGGCATTAAAATGCTGCATGAGGCGGGTGTTGAGATGGCTATTATTACTGGCCGTCAATCTGCAACAGTTAAATATCGTATGGAAAACCTCGGCATCTCTCTTGTCCATCAAGGCCAGCGTGATAAGCGCCCCGCCTATCACGCATTGCTTGAGCAGCTAAATTTATCACCGCAACAAGTGGCTTACATGGGCGACGATATTGTTGATCTGCCAGTGATGACACAAGTCGGTTTAGCCATTGCTACAGCCGATGCCCATGCTTTGGTGCTAGAACATGCTGACTGGGTGACAGCCAAAAAAGGCGGCGCTGGCGCTGCGCGTGAGGCCTGTGAAATGCTGCTTCATGCGCAGGGTAAGCTTGAAACGATATTGCAGTCATATATAGTGTCCAGCACCCCGTCATGAGCCAATTAATTAATCGCAGTAATAGTTTAATTTTTATTGCGGTGTTGTTGCTCACGCTGATCAGCCTTTGGTTGCGAGGCCAAATTCGCCCCCCGGCACCTGACGCAGTTGAGGCCGTTGCTGTGCCTCATATTGCTGATTTTACTATTGAAAATTTTACAGCAGTTGCCATGGATGCTGATGGCGTTCCACGCCAACGTATGCTTGCAGTACATTTATTGCACTACGCTGATGATCAAACTGCGACAGTCGATCAGCCCCATGTGGTCATCTATAATGCGCAAACACCACCCTGGACTATTGACGCAGCGCGTGGTTGGCTATCGGCCGATGGCAATACTCTGCGTTTAACCGGTGAAGTGGTTGCATTGCGTGAGCGTGATGCTGTGAATGAAGGCATTAAAATTGATACCCGTGATGTCGATGTTGATTTGCTTAACGATGTTGCGGTGACAGATGCCGAG
>JAESQP010000059.1 GCA_016765075.1 Gammaproteobacteria bacterium | reverse complement strand
GAAAACAGCTGAGAAGAAAGTAGCTAAGAAGAAAGTAGCTAAGAAGAAAGTAGCTAAGAAGAAAGTAGCTAAGAAGAAAGTAGCTAAGAAGAAAGTAGCTAAGAAGAAAACGGCTAAGAAGAAAACGGCTAAGAAGAGAAGATAGTCAACATTTGAGCCATAGTTTGACTTAATAAAAAGCCCACGTATGTGGGCTTTGTTTTATTTATCAGTTAGTTAGATGTTTTACATAAGAATTGTCGGTAGGCAGGGTTGTCTGTCTCTTCTTTGTATGGATAGTTGAGTTTTGTTAAAAAGCGATGCAGTTTTTCAAGCTGATTTGGCTCCACTTGTATGCCCATCAATATTCTCCCATGCGCCGCGCCATGATTACGATAATGAAATAAACTAATATTCCATTCGTTGCCAATAGTGCTCAAAAACTGTAATAGCGCGCCAGGTCGTTCAGGAAACTCAAAGCGATACAGGTGTTCGTTGCTGAGTTTGGCGTAACCACCAATCATGTAGCGGACATGCAGTTTGGCTGTTTCATTGTTCGACATATCAATCAATGGATAGCCATGGTGTCGCAGTTGTTGAAATAATGCCTGTTTTTCTGTTTTACCTTTACTGATCTGTACGCCGACGAAAACCTGTGCTTGATGTTTATCACTAAAGCGATAATTAAATTCAGTAATACTACGATCACCGATTGCATGACAAAATTTATGAAAACTGCCAGGCTCTTCTACAATGGTGACAGCAAATAGCGCTTCGCGTTGCTCGCCTAGTTCAGCACGCTCAGCGATATAGCGCAGCCGATCAAAGTTCATATTGGCACCGCTGGCGATAGCAACTAAGGTCTGATTATGACAATTTGCGCCGGCAAGATATTTTTTTAACCCAGCAATGGCCAATGCACCCGCCGGTTCAGTGATTGAGCGGGTATCATCGAAAATATCCATGATTGCCGCACAAATTTCATCGCTATTAACGGTAATAACGCTATCGACAAGCTCGCTTGCAATGCGAAATGGCTCTTTGCCCACTTGTCGCACGGCAACACCGTCTGCAAAAATGCCGACTTCATCGAGTACAACACGTTTTTTATGCAGCAGTGCTTGTTGCATGCACGCGGCATCGTTTGGTTCGACACCAATAATTTTTATTGCTGGTCGCAGATGTTTAACGTAAGCAGCGATACCAGCGATAAGTCCACCACCACCAACTGGGACAAAAATGGCATAGATATCATCTTGTCGACGTTGCTCAAGTATCTCTAAGCCGACGGTGCCTTGGCCAGCAATAATATCTGGGTCATCATAAGGATGGATAAACGTCAGCCTTGCTGATTGTGCGTGTGCTGTTGCGTGTTGATAGGCTTCATCATAGGTGTCACCATGAAGGATGACTTTGGCACCGAGTTCGTTGACAGCATTAACCTTGATCGCCGGTGTGGTGCGTGGCATAACAATGGTTGCTGAAATTTGCAAACGCTGCGCGGCAAGTGCCACACCTTGCGCATGATTTCCTGCCGAGGCGGCTATGACGCCGCACTTTCGTTCGGGCGCGGTAAGATTGACCATCTTATTGTAGGCACCACGCAATTTAAAAGAAAAAACGGGTTGCAGGTCTTCTCGTTTTAGTAACACAGTATTGTTCAGTGTAAGCGACAGTTTTTCTGCTTTTTCTAAGGGGGTGCGTTGCGCTACATCGTAGACGGGTGCTTGTTTTATTTTTTCAGGGTAATTAATTGGCATCCGTGTAATCTATCACTATTTTGTATGTAATAGCACCGGTATGATACCGCTAATGATTTAAGAACAATGGAGCTCACCATGGATCAAAACGAAATGAAGCGCCAAGCTGCTGAGGCAGCGCTGGAATATGTTGAAGTAGGTAGTTATATCGGTGTTGGTACTGGCTCAACAGCGAACCTATTCATTGATGCCTTGGCGACAATAAAAGGTAAGATTGAAGGTGCTGTCGCCAGCTCAATTGCCACTGCCGAACGCTTAAAAAGCCATGGCATTGCTGTTTTTGAGCTTAATGAGGTGGATGGTTTGTCTATTTACGTTGATGGTGCCGATGAAGCCAACCCAAATCTACAGCTTATTAAAGGCGGCGGTGGTGCATTGACGCGCGAGAAAATCGTGGCGGCAGCGAGCAAGCGTTTTATTTGTATCGCAGATGATACAAAAATGGTCGATGTCTTGGGTGAATTTCCTTTGCCGATTGAGGTGATTCCAATGGCGCGTAGTTTTATTGCGCGTGAAATCGTTAAATTAGGCGGTGACCCGTATCTACGCGAAGGGTTTACTACCGATAATGGTAATCTTATTCTTGATGTTCATGGATTGCATATTAATCAGCCGGATGTTTTAGAAGAGACATTGAATAATATCCCTGGCGTGGTCACTAACGGTATTTTCTCAAAGCAGCGCGCGCAAATTGGTTTGTTTGGTAGCCCAGAGGGTTTGAAAGTTATAAAACCTTACGAACACTAAAGTGAGTGTTTAATTGCTATTATACAAACGAGTCACACCGAAAGCAGTCTTAATCAGATGCTCTTTAAGATGAGTATTGCTATGCCGAATCAGCGAGTTGTTTTTTAATGTAGACCACATTCCTTGCTTGCTGGGTTTTCCCACCACCAACGGCCAGCACGTATATCCTCGCCAGGGCTGATGGCACGAGTGCAGGGTGCACAGCCAATGCTTGGATAGTTTTTATCGTGTAGCGCATTATAGGGAACCTTAGCCTCATGTAGGTATTCCCATACGTTCGCTTCATTCCATTCGGCAAGCGGGCTGAATTTTTGTAATCCGTTATTGGCATCCCACTCAGAAACAGGCAGGTCTGCACGTGTTACTGCTTGTTCACGTCGTAAGCCAGTCACCCAGGCTTTTTTGCCAGCAATCGCCCTACGTAATGGTTCGACTTTGCGGATAAAACAGCAACTTTTACGTAATTCAACGCTTTGGTAAAACGCATTGGGGCCATTTATTTGAATATAGTCTTCGACTGATTTTGTCTGAGGAAAATAAGTGACGATAGGTTTACTATAACGTTTACGCACTTCCTGCATAAGCTGATAGGTTTCTTCTGGTAAGCGACCTGTGTCAAGACTGAAAATTTCGATATCGATGTCATGCTGATTGATTAGATCAGTTAACACCATATCTTCTGCGCCAAAACTGTTAGCAAAGGTTGCTGGTGAATATTCACTAGCAATAGTTTTTAATATTGCAACCGTATTATCCAGTTTGGCTTGTAATGCAACAGAAAGGCTCATATTTGTCTCCTGTTTGCTTAGGGACGCTCTGAATAAGTCTGGTTGAATTTAGCCAGCGTAAAACAATCATGACTTGTTCAGAGCTTCCTTAGGTGGATCTACAGCTGGCTAGATTGCTTTGACAACGTTGACGCGCAAACTATCGTTGCTATTTTCTGCAACAGCTTGATGGCCGTCGGCCTTGAGGCTGGCACATAATTTTTTCTGTGACTCTGGTGAGTCGACAATAAAACTCACTCGGCCACCATTAGCAAATTCTTTTAAGGCGTTACGCGCCTTGATGTAATGCAAAGGGCAGCTGTAATCACTGATATCTACAATGACCGCCTTACTGCTTACTTTTTTTTTACCAGGGACACGGTCAAGTCAAGCTGTGAATCGATACTTTGGCATGCTTTGGCAGCCTTGGTAACCCAGGCATCCACTTTGCTGGCAATTTCTTCGTTGAACTTCATGCTATCGAAGTCTTCACGAAATGCTTGTGTAAGTGCAGCAATAGATTTAAATTCTTTGGCAAGATCAGCACAACTTTGCGGTGCTTGGCTGAGGTTGTTCAACACAGTGTCGAGATCGTCATCGTGTTTTTGACCGGCGACAAACTGTAGCGATTGTCCTACCATAAGACCAATTTGTTCAACGCACTCGACAGCCTCTTCAGCTAGATTTTGCGCGGCAAAGGAATTACGGCAATCGCGTTCATAGGCTGTTTCAGCAAAACGTGAAGCAACGAAGTCTTGTGATGCACCGGCACACTCACCACCGCCTAATTGTAAGACCTTAAAGTCGGCTGATTCGCCATGGTCGGCAAGAATATTGGGTACGTCTTGTTCGCTGATTTCAGTGAGATCAGATAACATGGCTTTGATGTCATCAACACCACGGCGATGCGCCCAAGTATAGAAACTTTCGTTCGCTGCAGATTCATCCGCATAGCTGTCTTGTAGTCGTTGAATAGCAGTATTGATGCGTGCAGAAGGAACAGACGGGCCTTTTAGAGCCAGGCTGCCGGTGCCACGGCCATCACCACCAATATACATTTGATAGTGCGGGATTAATTTGCCGTGCTTACGTTTACCTTCGCCATAAATACCAATGTCACCGGTTTCTGGTTGCGCGCAACCATTGTGGCAACCGCTGACACGCAGGCGTAGATCATTTTTGCCGCCAGTCACTATACCGGCTGCAACACGTGACGAAGTAATACCTAAACGACAGGTTGTTGTGCCAGGACAAGCCACAACGTCATCACCGGTTTTGGGTTCAGACAGGCCAATATTGGCAATCGCATTGCGTGTCGATTCGATGCTATCACTCGGTACGTTTAACAAAATTAGATTTTGATCTTGCGTTGCGCGCGCTGCGTTAACATTTTCATTACGCATAATGCTCACTACCCCACGCATTTGCGCTACGGTCATATCACCTAAAGTTAGGCTAATAGGAAAGACGTGTAGGTCAGCTTGTTTTTGTGCTATCACCGCGCGTGGCGCGCCAGCGGTCATAGTGGAATTGTTTGTCCCTGCTTGCCAATCGATAGGGGCAGTTTTATGATCTGCATAAGCAATTTTGGTGCGAGCAAACTCCTCATGATATTTTTCCATAAAACCTTCGACGCCAAAGGTGCTGACCAAAAACTTAATGCGTGCCTTGGCACGACGTTTACGGTCTGAATATTTATGGTGCATCGAAATCAGTGCTTCTATTGAGGCCAGCAAATATTTCTCTTCAAGAAACTCTTCAACAACAATCGCTTCGCGTGGCTTATGACCGAGACCACCGCCAGCGAGGATTTTAAAACCGAACTTGCCATCACGATTAACCGCAACAACGCCCAGATCATGCATCATTCCTTGTGCACAATCTGTCTCACAGCCAGAAAAGCTCATTTTGAATTTACGTGGCAAATGCTGGGTTAGTGGATGGCGTAAAAAGCGTTCAACCACGGTATCGAGCACCGGGTTAATATCAGTATGCTCGTGTGAGCAAACACCGGCCAGAGGGCAGGCGGTAATGTTACGCACAGTATTGCCGCAGGCTTCGCGTGTTGTTAAACCGCTTTCGGCCAGACGTAGCATTGCTGCGGGTGTTTCTTTTAACGGGATATAGTGAACCTGAAAGTCTTGGCGTGTTGAGATATGGGCAAGATCGTGCTGTGATTGATTTTCGAGAATGTCAGCAACAGCTTCGAGCTGATCAGCATTGATATTGCCGCCGGGCAGTTTAATGCGCAGCATATGCACGCCATCCTGACGCTGGCCATAACAGCCGTGTTGCAGGCGGGAAGCCATGAAACGCCCAGCATCCATCTCGTCATTAAGAAAGGCCTTAACGCTTTCTTTATAACGATCAATTTCTGCAAAATCAACCAATGACATGTGCTCTTCCTCTGTACTTTAAATAAATTGGTGTATTAGCTACGTTAATGTGCCAGCACAAACTTGATACCGACCATTAGTAGAATACTCGCCAATAAGGGTCGCATGATTCTGTCTGGCACCACTGTGCCAAAATGGCTACCTATATATATTCCAGGTAGCGAGCCAACTAGCATAGCAGTTAGCAGACTGGTATCCACCGTACCCAATTGTAAATGACCCAGGCCAGCGACAGCGGTTAGCGGCACCGCATGGGCGATATCTGTTCCCACGATTCGAATCGTGGGGATGCGAGGATACAGGAACATGAGGATTGCTGCACCTAAAGCCCCTGCGCCGACTGAGGATATTGGTACGAGCACGCCTAAAAGTACACCAGCGAGCACGGTAACGCGGTCTCGATAGGCGCGTAGCGCAGGGTAGCGCTGCCGCAAACCATCGCCGAGCTGATGCATTTTTGACTTAAAGAATATCGATGCCGCTGTCAAAATCAGTGCAATGCCAAGGCCGTTGGTTATAAATTTCTCGATAAGCGGATCGCCTGTGCCAACTTGACCAATGACGTAAACGGTTAGCAATGCGGTGGGAATACTGCCGAGTGAGAGTAAACCGGCAATGCGCCACTCGACTGTGTGGCGACGTGCATGAACCCAGATACCCCCCGTTTTAGTAATCGCGGCAAACAGCAGGTCGGTACCGACGGCAATAGCGGGTTCGACTTTGAAAGCGAATATCAACAAGGGCGTCATCAAAGAGCCGCCACCGACGCCTGTTAGGCCAATTAAACATCCAACAGCAAAGCCGGCAGCGGTGAGCATCCAGTCAAATGTCATGACACATTAGAGGCTTTTTTGGGTAAAAATATTATAATAATCAATCTATTACGTGAGTTTTGGCTGATGTGGGAAGTTGATTGGCACTATATCAAAGGCTTTATAGTAAAAATAATAATAAGTTCTGCTATATGTAGAATAATTTGGTATAAGGAAGCATGAAATTACAGCAATTGCGTTTTGTTCGTGAGGTGGCACGTAATGGCCTGAATATATCGGCAGCGGCACATAGCCTGAATACTGCACAACCCGGCGTCAGTAGCCAGATCCGTCAGCTTGAAGAAGAGTTGGGTATCGATATTTTCGTCCGTCATGGCAAACGACTGACGGCTATCACTGAGCCAGGCCATCAGGTTGTCGCCATAATAGAGCGGGTATTGCAAGATGCCGATAGCATAAAATGTGTAGCGCAAGAGTTTTCGCAGCAAGCCACGGGTAGCTTATCGATCGCGACGACGCACACACAAGCGCGTTATTCATTGCCGCCTGCGATTAAGCGTTTTACAGAGCAATATCCTAACGTGAGCCTTAATATTCACCAAGGCAATCCCACTCAAATATGTGAATATGTGTTGTCGGGTGAAGCAGACATTGCGATTGCCACGGAGGCGATTGCAACTTACGATGAGTTGGCGACCATGTCTTGTTATGACTGGAACCGCTGTGTCATCGTACCGCCTGATCATCCGCTGTTGGCTATTGAACAACTCAGTCTTGGGCATTTGGCGCAATATCCGATTATTACCTATGATTATGCTTTTGCTGGGCGCTCCAAAATTAACAAGGCGTTTGCTGATTGCGGTTTAAACCCGGATATCGTACTCACTGCGATTGATTCAGACGTGATAAAAACGTATGTAGAGCTAGGCTTAGGTGTTGGCATTCTCGCATCAGTTGCATTTTCAGCACAACGTGATACGACCTTACGCTCTATTGATGCTAGCCACTTGTTTGATTCAAGCACAGTGCGTATTGGCATACGTCGTGGGTGTTATTTACGCAGTTATATCTATGATTTTATACAATTTTTCGCGCCACATTTAACGCGCGAAGTGGTTGATAAGGCAATGGCGGGCTAGTGCTTTATTGTTGGTGAAATGTCTCGGATCAAACCTCTGGACATTGCGCTGGTTTACTCTTTGCTAGTTTCTTCCGTCTCATCCATTGACTGGATAAAGTCGCAAGTGTCTTGCGGGCAAAGTTTTTGTTTGCCAGAGCGTTTTGTCACCTTGATAGTGAGAATGGGCCACTGACATTCGGGGCAGCTTTCTTTAACTGGTTCGTTCCATAGAGCGTAATCGCAGTCGGGGTAACGTGCGCAAGAATAAAATATCTTACCGCGACGTGATTTGCGTTGCAGTATTGTTCCCTGCTTGCATTTTGGACATTCAACTTCAGTGTCTGCGGGTTTTTCTAATGGCTCCATATGTTTGCAGTCAGGGTAGCTGCTACAACCAATGAACTTACCGTAGCGTCCGCTACGGATAATTAGATTTGATTCGCACTCAGGGCATTGTCGACCTTCAATGACTTCCGGCTCATCTTTGCTATTGCCATCCATGTCACGTGTGTAATCACACTCAGGGTAATTGGTGCAACCGATAAAGCGGCCGCGCCGACCAAGGCGAATCGATAACTGGCTTTCACACTTCGGACATTTTTCATCCATCGCTTCTTGCGTGACATCTTTACGCTGTACATTGGCGTTGGTGTCGTTAATACGCTCTTTGAACGGCGACCAAAACTGTTGCAGAACAGGCAGCCATTGTAGTTCACCACGCGATACGGCATCGAGTTGATCTTCAAGCTTAGCTGTAAATTCATAATCCACATATTGTGCAAAATAATTGGTCAAAAACCTATTGACGACACGACCGACATCGGTTGGCGTAAAACGGCGTTTTTCCAATTCGACATATTCACGCGAGACTAAGGTTGACATAATAGAGGCATAGGTCGATGGCCGACCGATGCCGTATTCTTCTAATGTCTTGACCAGGCTGGCTTCAGAGAAACGTGGCGGTGGCTCGGTAAAGTGTTGTTCGCTGCGAATGGTTTTCAGTGAAATGGTGTCACCTTGCTCCATCGGCGGCAGTATGCGTTCGTCTTTGTTGCCCCCCTTATCACTCGGCTGATCGTCTTGTCCTTCCTGATAAACCGCCATGAAGCCGGGTTGTCGTACGGTTGAACCGCTAGCACGAAAGATGCCCACATCGCCAGCTTGTAGGTTAACGCCAACCATGTCCAAGGTGGCATGAATCATCTGGCAAGCAATGGTACGTTTCCATATTAATTGGTAGAGTTTGAACTGATCGCTGGTTAAGTGTGTTTTGATTTCGCCTGGCACGTAATTAGCGCTAGTTGGACGAATGGCCTCATGCGCTTCTTGAGCATTCTTGGCTTTCGTCTTAAAACTATTCGGCGTTTTAGGTATTTCACTGGCGCCATAGCGTTTTGTAATCAATTCACGAATTTCTTCGATGGCTTCGGCCGCTAGGTTGACTGAATCGGTGCGCATGTAGCTGATTAGACCGATTGGGCCATCGCCACCACCAATGTCAACGCCTTCGTAAAGTTGCTGCGCAGTGCGCATAGTACGTTGCGCAGAGAAGCCGAGCTTGCGCGAGGCTTCTTGTTGTATGGTTGATGTGGTGAATGGTGGTTGCGGATTACGTTTACGTTGTTTCTTTTCTATTTTAACAACGGTGAGTGTTTTGCCGGCAGCGTCAAGCAAGGCTTGACGTGTAGATGCTGCATCGTCGGTGTTATTAATAGAAAACTGTTTGATTTTTTCGCCTTTGTATTCGGTCAATTTGGCGACAAAATCGGTTTTACTTTTGTTGAGATCGGCTTCGATCGTCCAGTATTCTCGTGGCACGAAGGCTTCGATAGCTTCTTCACGTTCGACGATCATCCGTAGAGCGGGACTTTGTACGCGACCGGCGGAGAGTCCACGACGAATTTTTTTCCACAATAAGGGTGACAAATTAAAACCGACCAAATAATCGAGCGCACGTCGTGCCTGTTGCGCATTGACCATGTCGATGGAGAGTTCACGTGGATTTTGTATTGCGTCAGTGACCGCTTTTTTTGTAATTTGGTTGAAGGAAACGCGATGAACGGCTTTGCCTTTTAGCAGTTTTTTATCGTTGAGCATTTCATAGACATGCCAGGCAATGGCCTCACCTTCGCGATCTGGATCAGTGGCGAGGTATAAGGCATCGGCTTTCTTGACGGCCTTAACGATGGCGTCGAAGTGTTTTTTGTTGCGATCAATGACCTGATAGGTCATTTTAAAGTCATTATTCGGGTCAACCGCGCCTTCTTTTGGCTTGAGGTCGCGTACATGGCCATAAGAGGCAAAGATTTCAAAATCCTTGCCCAGATATTTTTTCAGTGTTTTGGATTTTGCTGGTGATTCAACGATGACGATGTTTTGGGTCATGTTTTTGCTGCTATGGCTTAAAGTTGTGGTTTTAGTGTAGATGCATTGGTGCTGATTCCAACACCAAATTTTCTATCCAATTATGGGTATCTTGTCCTGGCTGGTTAAACAAAACCATTAGTACGACCCATTTTAGATGATCAAGATCGATATCGGCTGATTCCAGTGCCATGATACGGTCGATGACGAGTTCGCGACTGATGCTATCGAGGATGCCTGTTTGTTCCAGGAAGATAAGAAAGCCACGACATTCAACATTGAGCCGAGCCTGTTCTGAGCTAGCAAAAATACGCATCGAGGCAGGTTGGCCATTCCCGCGGATTAGTTTGTGTTCGGGCAGGGTGGTTAAGCCTTCGAGCCAATCAAAGGCTTTATCGACTTCACCTTCTGGGAAACCGGCGGCCATTAGCTCTTCTGTCAACAACGCCTGGTTTGAGGTGATTTCACTTTCGCCGTCCATATAGTTTTGAAATAAATATATTAGTACGTCGAGTACGGTTTCTTTCATAATCCTGCCTTAGGGGGCGTTAATAATCATTTTGACGGCTCTGCTGGCGCTCATTTTTCATCTAGCAAGGCCGAGCGAGTGTGGTGTGGTTGCCCCACACAAGCGAGCGACAACGCCGCTGGGTAAAAATGAGCGCCAGCCCTTCGGATTGCGCCTGAAAAAACGCCATACTACGTTGTTCGTCGTTTATTTGGAACCACCAAACTTCTCTCCTCACGCCTTGTACCCCAAGGGCACTTCCTGTGGGGCGTCTGGCGCTTTTTCAGGCGCAACAGAGCCGTCAAAATGATTATTAACGCCCCCTAGCTGCAGAGGCGATAGTACATGCCTCCAGGTGCAGATGATACATGTCCAAGCAATTCTAATGCCAACAGAATGGAGGAAACTTGCTCTATCGTCAATCCACTTTGTACCACAATACTATCAATCAATGTGGGGTCATAGTCGACAGAATAAAGTACTTTATTCTGGCAAGGGTCGAGTTTCGGTTTTGCTGATGTCGGTAGATGGCTTGTTTGTACAGGGCTCACAAGCAAAAAACCGTTGAGATTATTGAGTACGTCCTGGGCGCCACTGACCAATGTAGCACCCTCTTGGATAAGGCGGTTGCAGCCCGCTGCCATTGGGTTTTGTATAGCACCGGGCACTGCCATGACCTCGCGCCCCTGCTCTAGCGCTAGCTTGGCGGTAATCAATGAGCCACTTCTCTCGCTCGCCTCGATAACTAATGTGGCGAGACTCAGACCACTGATAATACGATTGCGGCGCGGGAAATGGTGGCTTAGCGGTGCGGTGGTTGGCGCCCACTCTGATAGCAACACACCGTTTTCGCCAATGCACCGAGCGAGATGTTG
>JAESQP010000058.1 GCA_016765075.1 Gammaproteobacteria bacterium | reverse complement strand
GATTTAAAGCCTTGTTTCATTGAGAGAATTAGCTAAATCTGGTACTTTGTAGGACTTCGACGTTTGTCTTTTTTTATCTTCTGAGTTTATGACCAAATACGTATTTGTGACTGGTGGGGTGGTGTCATCGCTGGGTAAAGGTATCGCCTCTGCCTCGCTTGGTGCGCTGTTGGAAGCGCGTGGGCTAAACGTGACCATGCTCAAGCTCGACCCCTATATCAACGTGGATCCCGGCACCATGAGCCCATTTCAGCACGGTGAAGTGTTTGTTACCGAAGATGGTGCTGAGACCGACCTTGACCTTGGTCACTACGAGCGCTTTATTAGCACCACCATGAAGCAAAGTAATAACTTCACCACAGGTCGCATCTACGAAGAAGTGATTCGTAAAGAGCGCCGTGGTGATTACCTTGGTGGCACCGTGCAGGTCATTCCGCATATTACCGACGAGATTAAACGCTGCATTCGTATTGGTGCAGAAGGCGCCGATGTGGCGCTGGTTGAGATCGGTGGCACTGTTGGTGATATCGAATCGCAACCCTTTTTAGAAGCCATTCGTCAAATGAGCATCGAGCTGGGTCATGACCACACTCTGTATATGCATTTGACGCTGGTGCCTTACATTAAGGTGTCAGGCGAAATAAAAACCAAACCTACGCAGCACTCGGTAAAAGAATTACGCTCCATTGGTATCCAGCCTGATATTTTAATGTGCCGTGCCGAGCAGCCACTGCCCGATGAACAGCGGCGTAAAATCGCCTTGTTTACCAATGTTGAAGAGCGTGCTGTTATTTCAGCGGTGGATGTCGATAGTATTTATAAGATTCCTGAGTTATTACATCAGCAAAATCTCGATAGCATCGTTATCGATAAATTAAAACTTGATGCCGATGCGGCTGATTTGTCAGCATGGCAGTCGATTGCCTATGCGATTGATAACCCTTTGGGTGAAGTGACCGTTGCCATGGTTGGCAAGTATATGAATTTGACTGACTCCTATAAGTCGCTGACGGAATCGTTGATTCACGCGGGCATTCAAACACGCACGAAAATTATTATCGACTATATCGATGCCGAAGAAATTGAAAGCCAAGGCAGCGCTTGCCTGCAACACTGTGATGCCATCTTAATCCCCGGCGGGTTTGGCCAGCGTGGTGTCGAAGGCATGATCCAAACCGTGAAATATGCGCGTGAGAACAATGTGCCATATCTCGGTATTTGTTTGGGTATGCAAGTCGCGGTGATTGAATATGCACGCAATGTTGCAGCCCTTGATGGCGCGCATAGCACCGAGTTCGATAGTCAATCACAACACCCCGTTATTGCGCTGATTTCTGAATGGCAGGCCAGCGATGGTTCGGTGGAACGCCGAGCTTCTGACGCTGATATGGGTGGCACAATGCGTTTAGGTCAGCAACAAGCCAAACTGAAAGAAGACTCACTTGCTTATCGCACTTATGGTTCTGCAACGGTTAATGAGCGACATCGCCACCGTTATGAATTTAATAATGGCTATGCTACACGTTTAGAAGATGCTGGCATGGTGCTGTCTGGGCATTCGATAGATGGCGAGTTGGTTGAGATGGTTGAAATTGCTGATCATCCTTGGTTTTTAGCCTGTCAGTTTCATCCAGAGTTTACCTCCAGACCGCACGGCGGCCACCCTTTGTTTACGGGTTTTATTAACGCAGCAATTACGCACCAGCAGAGCGACAAGGAAAAGGCTAGTCTTAATAAGGTGGCTGGCGTATGAAATTGTGCGGCTTTAATGTTGGTTTAGACAAACCGTTTTTTCTTATATCTGGCCCCTGCGTTATTGAAAGTGAACAGATGGCACTGGATACGGCGGGTCAACTCAAAGAAATTACCGATAAACTGGGCATCCCATTTATTTATAAATCATCATTTGACAAAGCAAATCGTTCGTCCACCGCTAGTTTTCGTGGCCTGGGTATAGAGAAAGGTTTAGCAATATTAGAAAAAGTCAAAAACACCATTGGCGTGCCGGTGCTAACGGATGTACATGAAGACACGCCATTTGACGAAGTCGCTGCTGTAGTTGATGTATTACAGACCCCTGCTTTTTTGTGTCGCCAAACCAATTTTATTCAAAACGTTGCTCGTGCGGGTAAACCGGTTAATATTAAAAAAGGTCAGTTTCTTTCACCTTGGGATATGGTCAACGTTGTCAATAAAGCCAAAGAAGCGGGTAATGACGACATCATGGTGTGTGAACGTGGTGCCTCGTTTGGTTATAACAACCTCGTTTCTGATATGCGCTCACTCGCCGTGATGCGTAACACTCAATGTCCGGTTGTGTTCGATGCTACTCATTCGGTGCAACTGCCAGGTGGGCAAGGCAGTACGTCGGGCGGTCAACGTGAGTTCGTGCCTGTGCTGCTGCGTGCAGCGATTGCTGTTGGTGTCTCAGGTGTTTTTATGGAATCACACCCCAATCCTACTAAAGCACTGAGCGATGGCCCGAATGCCTGGCCGCTTGATCAGATGGAAGCGCTATTAACAGTCGCCAAAAATTTGGATGCTTGCGTAAAGTCATCTCCTTTCGCAGAAGCCGAACTACTCCGTTAGTGACGCTTGGTAGCTTCATCTCAATTTATCATTAACACGGTTATTGCGCGTTAGTTGCCTCATTGCCAACATTTAATTTTGATGCTTGGTTAATGTTCAGCTATAAGTTGTTATAATCTCTCACAAATTAATAAATTATTAGGCGATAATTCTATATAAAACTAGGTTATTGTTTCGCACTGTTTTAACATTTGGAAGCTTACTTAATCACCATGGCAACAATAAAAGATATTAAAGGCCGCGAAATCATCGATTCACGTGGTAATCCAACCGTAGAAGCCGACGTTATCTTAGATAACGGTATAGTCGGACGCGCTGCTGTGCCTTCTGGTGCATCGACGGGTGTGCGCGAAGCGGTAGAGCTGCGTGACGAAGATAAAAGTCGCTTTCTTGGCAAGGGTGTAACCAAAGCCGTTGCCGCCGTCAATGGTGAAATTCGTCATGCCGTAATCGGTCAGAACGCCAATGCACAAAAAACCATAGACGATCTCATGATCAAGTTAGACGGCACACATGACAAGGGTCGTTTGGGCGCGAATGCCTTGTTAGCGGTATCACTCGCAACCGCAAGAGCCGCCGCAATAAACTCAGGACAAGACCTGTATCGCTATCTTGGCAGTGAGACATCCTGCGTTTTACCGGTACCGATGATGAACGTTATTAACGGTGGCGCGCATGCGGATAATAATGTCGACATGCAAGAGTTTATGATCATGCCAGTGGGTGCCAGTAGCTTTTCTGAAGCACTACGTATGGGTGCCGAGACCTTTCACGCATTGAAAAAAGTGTTACATGGCAAAGGGCTGAACACTGCCGTTGGTGATGAAGGTGGCTTTGCTCCTGATTTAGGTTCAAATGCCGAAGCGATCGATGTTATTTTAGAGGCGATAGAAAAAGCTGGCTTCAAAGCGGGTGAAGATATTTATATTGGTCTTGACCCGGCCGCATCAGAGTTTTGCAAAGACGGTAAATACCATCTTGAATCAGAAAACAAAGTACTCAGTTCAAAGGAGATGGTTGATTACTTTGCCGATTGGGTGGAACGCTATCCTATACTGTCTATTGAAGATGGCATGGCAGAAGATGATTGGGATGGGTGGGATTTATTGACCCAGCGTATTGGCAAGAAAGTACAGTTAGTCGGCGATGATCTTTTTGTTACTAACCCCGCTATTCTTACCGAAGGTATCGAAAAAGGCGTGGCTAATGCTATTCTCATTAAAGTAAATCAGATCGGTACCTTAACTGAGTCTCTGGAAGCTATTCGCATTGCTAACGATGCCTCGTACAACTGCGTTATCTCACATCGTTCTGGTGAGACAGAAGATAGTTTTATTGCCGATCTTGCTGTGGCAACCAATGCTGGGCAGATTAAAACCGGTTCTATGTCACGTTCAGACCGTATTGCCAAATATAATCAGCTGTTACGTATTGAAGAAGCGCTGGGTAATAAGGCAAAATACGCAGGGCGTGAGGTGTTTGCTAAGTTTCTCGCTACGTAGTGAGTAATGTAGATCAAGCTCTGCATGCGTAGTTAGTTGTATAATCAATGGCACATAGCCGAAGCACATAAACACAACTTTTGGGCCAAAGTAAGACTAATGAGGCGCAACCTTAATGAAAGTGTTTACCGTTATTTTGTTTTTTACCCTATGCGCACTGCAAGTTAACTTGTGGGTGGGTAAGGGTAGCCTTGGTGAAGTCTGGTCCTTAAAGCAAACGCTTGCACAGCAAGAAGAGGCCAACGCTAAACTTCAGGCACGCAACGCAGCGCTAGATGCCGAAGTGCTTGATCTTAAAAATGGCTTTGCTGCTATCGAAGAGCGTGCTCGTACCGAGCTTGGCATGATCAAAGAAGGCGAAACTTTCTATCGTATCGTTGAGAACTTTCACTAAACGGTGAAACAATAATTGTCTTCGTGTAAACATTGGGTTGTTATTCCTGCTGCTGGCAGTGGCAGCCGCATGCAAGTGGAACTGCCCAAGCAATATCTACGTATTGCTGATAAAACCCTGCTTGAATTAACTATTGAATGTTTTATTGGCCACCCCGATATCAGCGGCATTGTTTTAGTCTTATCAAAAGACGACATGTATTGGCCTGGTATCGCTAGTCAATTTCCTGATGTTATGATCGTTGACGGTGGTGATGAGCGTTGCCAATCTGTTCTCAATGGCCTCAAGGCATTGACTGCAAAAGGTCATGTTGATACGAGTGTCGATGCAGGAGCTGATGACTGGGTGTTAGTCCACGATGCTGCCAGACCCTGTTTACGCCGTAGTGATATTGACCATTTAATTTCATCGTTATCGCAACATGCCGTCGGCGGTTTATTAGGCTTGCCTATGGCCGATACCGTGAAACGCTGTGAAAATAACGGCACTGTAATAAAAACGGTGTCGCGCCACGATTTGTGGCGCGCCTTAACACCACAGATGTTTCGCTTAAAACAACTTACCGTTGCGTTAACACAGGCATTGGCAGACAAAGCCATAATTACCGATGAAGCTTCCGCTATGGAACATATAGGCTTACAACCACAAATGCTGGTAGGACATAGCGACAATATAAAAATTACCTATCCAGAAGATTTATCGCTGGCTCAGTTATATTTATCCAAACAAGGGAAACTCTGAAAAAGTTATGATTGTTTTATCTCAGCTTAAATTTAACCAAACTTATCCAGAGCTTCCCTAAACCTTTCAGCAAGAGAGTCAACTGTATGCGCATAGGCCATGGTATTGATGCCCACAAATTTGCAGTAGGGCGGGAACTCATATTAGGTGGAGTTAACATCGATTACAGCAAAGGTATGGCTGCACATTCCGATGGTGATGTAGTCATTCATGCGCTTTGCGATGCTTTGCTTGGTGCTGCTGCGTTGGGTGACATCGGCGTACACTTCCCCCCTAGCGATGACAGCTTTAAAAATATCGATAGCCGAGTACTGTTGAAACAAGTGATGTCAATGCTCAGCAAGCAATCACTCAAGGTCGGTAATGCCGACATCACTATTGTTGCTGAAGCACCAAAGCTGGCAAGTTACCTCCCCAAAATGAAAACGCTGCTAGCGAGTGATTTACATGTCGAGCCTTCACAGATGAATATCAAAGCCACCACCACCGAAGGCATGGGTTATACCGGTCGTGGTGAAGGCATCGCCGTACATGCAGTTGTGTTGTTAGTCTAAAAAACGGCTAGTGAAATCTGGGAAGTCCAATCAGTTGATAAAGCAAAATCCGGTATCTTCGAATACATCGAACTTTTTTATAATCAAACTCGCAGACATTCTGCTAACGGCTATATGAGTCCGAATGATTACGAGAAACAACATAAACAATTAACCGTGTCTAATTTTTGTGGGTAAGATCAGTTTTAAATACACGATATTTAATAGACGTATAATATTTTATCAACAAAGCTGAAGGAGAAACTTATGGCTAAAGGTCAAGATTCAAAAAAATCAGATAAAAAGAAACCTGAGAAAACGATGAAAGAAAAGCGCGCCGCGAAAAAGGAAAAAAAGGCCAATAAAAGATAGGTGGAAGCCCATAATGAAAGGGCTGACACTGTGTGGAATTAATACATAAGAAGTCTCTCAACAAACGTCCAATTTCAGTTCCCACGTTGACCGGTTTTACGCGCCTTGCCGCTAACGCTATGTTCTGTGTAAAACCGTCAAGTTATTTTAAACGTTAAAAACTTGATATACCATATATGATATATATACTATATTTAGTATGTGGAAAATATATGAGCACAAAGGTGCATTAAAAGGACTGAAATCGCTACCTATCGATATCCTTAAACGATATGAAAAATGGAAAGATATCATATCGATATCAGGCCCATCAGGTCTTAAACAGATTGAGGGCTTTAAAGATGAAGCATTACGTGGTGAATGGAAAGGCTACCGTTCATCACGTCTTAATATTCAATACCGCATTATTTGCAAAATTGAAAACGATCAGCTTTTTGTAAAAGCAATCAAGGTTACAGTACATGACTACCGGAGGAAGTAATATGAAAGATTATAAAGAAGCACAAAAAAGAACAGATATTTCTATCGGCGAGTCTGTGAAAATTATCCGTGTACTACAGGAATTAAGCCAAAATGATTTATCTGCAATCACTGGCATACCACAATCAACGCTTTCAGCCATTGAGAACGGTACAATTAATTTAGGCGTAGAAAGAGCAAAAGTACTCGCTAGAGCATTAAAATGTCACCCAGCAGTTTTAGTCTTTCCTGGTTGGGATGTTGACCATGAGATAGCTGCATAACAAGGTATTTGAGCTTGATGGCGCAATAAGATGCGCTACAACTCAACTTAAACGTTATATTTTCAAAACTAACGATAACTAATTTAGTTTAAGGTTTGACTATGGTTCATCCAATTATCGAAGATCTCCTTTGGAGGCATTCGACAAAAAGATACGATACAACAAGGAGAATTCCTCAAGAAGACCTTGTTGTGCTCTTTGAGGCGATGCGCTTGTCTGTGTCATCCATTAATTCTCAACCATGGAAATTTGTGGTCATTGAAAGTGAAGAATCGAGAGAGCGTATGAGTAAAACGTTTGCTCAGAAACATCAGTATAACCAGCCTCATATTTTTGACAGCTCACAAATTATTCTCTTTGCTTACAACCCACGTTACAGCCGTGATGATTATGCCAAAGTGGTGGATAAAGGCATTGAAGACAAACGAGTCAAACTTGAAGATCGAGAGAGTGCCTTTGGTGTCTTTATGTTTGCCGAGCAAAATACTGATGAAACTGGAAACACAAGTACTTGGACAAAAGCACAAACCTATCTTGCTCTTGGCAATACGCTACATACCTTGGCGCGCCTCAAAATAGATTCAACACCTATGGAAGGTATTGATATTGATTTAGTGAACGAGGAATTTAAACAGGAGCTTGACGGCTATCAATGCGATGTCGCTTTGGCTATTGGCTATCATCATCCTGAAGATGACTTTAATTCAAAACTTCCCAAGTCACGACATCGCTTAGAAAATATTTTATTGCGCATATAAATGCACAGTTGCGAATATAAGCAGAATTTGTGGGTATTTAGTTATGCCGACAAATTTATCACAATGTTAAATTTATTACCTTAGGAGTACTATGGCCACAG
>JAESQP010000057.1 GCA_016765075.1 Gammaproteobacteria bacterium | reverse complement strand
ATTGTTGTTTATTGATAACATCTATCGTTATACCCTTGCCGGCACCGAAGTCTCTGCCTTGTTGGGTCGTATGCCTTCTGCCGTGGGTTATCAGCCTACCCTTGCCGAAGAAATGGGTAAGTTACAAGAACGTATTACCTCAACTAAGACCGGATCGATCACCTCGATTCAGGCCGTTTATGTCCCTGCCGATGACTTGACCGACCCCTCCCCTGCCACCACCTTTGCCCATTTGGATGCAACGGTAGTGTTATCACGTAATATTGCTGAGCTAGGTATTTACCCAGCGGTGGATCCATTAGATTCAAGTAGTCGTCAGCTTGACCCATTAGTGGTTGGCCAAGATCATTATGAAACCGCACGTTCAGTGCAGATGACCCTTCAACGTTATAAAGAGCTAAAAGATATTATTGCGATTTTGGGTATGGACGAACTGTCTGAAGAAGACAAACAGACCGTAACACGCGCACGTAAAATTCAGCGCTTCTTGTCACAACCGTTCTTCGTAGCCGAAATATTTACCGGCTCACCGGGTAAGTATGTTTCTTTGAAAGACACCATCGCTGGCTTCAAAGCTATTGTTGCCGGTGAGTACGATCATCTGCCTGAGCAGGCTTTCTATATGGTCGGCTCGATTGAAGAAGCCGTTGAAAAAGCCAAGACTCTTTAATAAAGGCATAGACTGATGGCCACGACCATACATGTAGATATAGTCAGCGCTGAAGAAGCGATTTTTTCAGGTCCCGCAGAGCGTGTCTTTGCCTCAGCCATTATGGGTGAGGTGGGTATACTGCCTAGCCATACGCCTTTTTTAACCCAACTTAAGCCGGGCGAAGTACGCGTGATTACGCCAGAGGGTGAAGAGAATTTTTATTATGTCTCCGGCGGCATGCTCGAAGTACAACCCCATGCAGTCACCATACTCAGTGACACAGCCGTACGTGCGCATGACATCGACGAAGCCGCTGCAATTCAAGCGAAAGAAGAAGCCGAGCGTGCTTTGCAAGACAGATCGACTGAAATTGATTACGCCCAGGTGCAAATCGAATTAGCCCAAGCCGTTGCCCAGCTTAGCGCCCTCAAGCGTTTAAAGGGTAGGCGCTAGTTTTTCCCTCTATTGTGAGTCTCTAGTAAAACCAGTCCGCAGTAGGTTTATCCTAAGCCCGACACGGGCTAGGTTATCGTCCTTGATTTGCTCCGTCAGCGGCTTCACTGGATGAAATGTCTGCTGGAGTAGTGTCTGTAGTTGGTACTTCCTGCTGCTGTAAATCCTTGGTTGCTTCGCTGAGGCCCTTGAAAAAATCGCCCAGCGCCTTGCCCGCTTGCTCCGATGTCATCGTGTCGCCAGATGCAGCGTTATCGGGTGATAGTTGCGGGCTTGCATTGTTTATACCGTCACTAACAGTATTATCTGATGACAGCGTTTCTGGGCTTGTGCCGTCTGTATTGTCATCATCAACATTGTCTCTGGTGTTTTTAGTGGCATTACCCAGACCCTTAATAAAATCTCCTATGTCCTTGCCCATTTGCTCGGGCGTCTTGTCAGCGGATTGTTCCAGTTGTTTAGTGATGCCTTCAAATTGTTTTTCCAGGCCTTCAACTTTGGCCGTCATTTTTCTTGTTGCCATTTCGCTACCCAAATTCATTACGATCAACAGCGCACCAAGAATACCGAACACGGTGTAAGCGGTTTTTTGGTTCAACTGGTGGACTTCAATACTGGCGCTAATCATCAAATACATCCCCCACGCGATACCGATAAGAGTGCCGATGTAGGGAATTAGCCCAAGCACTGCCATGATGGGATAGATAGCTGCAGCATAAGCAACACAGCGGTAAGCCGTTTCATAGGATTCACCGGAACCCATTAGCTTCCAGATGACAAACAGGATAGCTGCACCGATAAACGAGCCTACCAAGGCGAAGATGGGCATAAAAATAAGGGCGCTAAAACCGGCGGCCATTGCGCCAATTACACCAGCACCGAATAATGAGAATACGGCGATCAAAAACCCCATCGTGACGGCCATGACCAGCACAAAAATAACCGGGTCGGCAAAACCACCGGTTTTTGGCATGTTCCGATAAAACCCAACCGGGTTGGTGATAACCTTAATTACGTCCTGCAAAACGTTATCCAGTTTGGATCTGCTGCCCATTTTTAATTCCTTGTTGATCTGTACCCTCTCCGGCCTATGAGTGGCCAAAGAAACCGCTATGAACTAAAAGGTATGCAGAGAGTTTATGCCAAAACCCTCTTAATGCCCAAATTTTCAACCAAGCTAGGAGCCTGCCGGGCTTAGGGAGCCTCTGATTAATTCTGGGACAACGAGATTGTCGGCTGAAATATTCCAGATCAAGGCACGAATTGTACTCCAAGGGCACTTCCTGCGGGGCGCAGCCAATAGTGGTGTTATTAGCAAGATTCGTAACGCAGAGCTGGCTCTCTAATATGATAGGGTTCAGTTGGCAAGATCGTGTTCCATGAATTGCTCAGAGGCTCCTTAGATGATCGTAGCGATGGAAAGCCATTTCGAGGTGCTTTGGGGTATGAGTCCATATGGCATTTTAGATGCCGATTAGATCATTGTATCGGTTCTATACTATTAGTTATGATTGCTGCTTGCTTTCTTGTGCTGGAGTATGATACAAGTTAGGTTATGGGTAGCAAGTGTTTTTTTATAGCGTTACTGCTCGTGGCCTTGGTGTTGCGCATGCCTTACGCTGCTGCATTGTTTGTTGATCATCATGATCACTTGGCTGATCAACAGGCATCCGCTGAATCGTCATCTCACATGCAGCATAGTGAGGTGCAGCATAGTGAGGCCGCAGATAACTCAAAAAATTGCTGCGATAATGGTTGCGAAAATTGCACATATTGCCTTGCCAACTTTATTTCTTGCTCATCAGATATGCAATTGTCCAGCTCTCACGGGTTTTACCAAGAACTTTCCGCTCGTATTTTTGCAATTCCTGCAGTGCCTCTCTTTCGACCGCCTATTTATTCTGTCTAGTAACCATTAATACCTAACAAGAATCCCACTCACTTTTAAGTGATTTTCATAGTGGTGTTGTTAGCAGTTACTAATAATTATATAGGGTCTAAGGAGTTTATTATGTCTACTCATTCTAAATGGCGAATAAATAGGTACAGCGTTACGTTGTTAATCGCCGCCACGATAATGATTGTCCTGGATATCGGCCAAGCTGAAGCAGTGCCAGCATTTGGACGTAAATATGAAGTTAATTGTGTACTCTGTCATACCAATGAACCACGCCTTTCTTTATTCGGGCAGCAGTTCAAGGAAAACGGCTATCAAATGCCAGGCTCCGCTGATGGCAGCAGTACACGTAAAATTGTTCTGGAAGGCGAGCAAGGCCCGGTAACACTTGATACCCTCTCGAACATCATGGCAGTGCGAATTCGTGGTGATATATTCCAACCATCATTTAACGAAACCACTGCAGCTATTATTAGCACCGATACGCGTGACGGAACGGATGTCAGATTACCCACTATTATTAATCTGTTCTTCGCTGGTACGGCGCGTAAAGATATCAGCTACTTTCTCGAGGGTGAATACAACGAGTTCGAGGAAGACCCCGGGTTTGGTTTTGAGCGTGCTTTTCTGCAATTTAGTAATCTCGGTGGACAAAGCGTGGCGAATATTCAGGTCGGTAATTTTGACCCGTCTGGATTATTCTCGTTTCCAACCCATCGGCAGCAGTTGAATCCCATTCCGGCCGTTGCGGATACGACTGCGTTCCCTCCTGCGATTGGGCGCATTCCCCTGCTCCCTTTGGCCTTTTCGAGTAAATTCTTTGGTCTAACCAGAGGTGGTTCCTTTGCGGGTGAAGAGGGGTTTGCGATATTACCCTTTGAACCCTTGCTGTATAACGCACCGAGCCAGAACGGTATTGCTATCCACGGCCGCCCTTTCGGTCTTGGCAGCGGATTCATGTACCAATTTGGTGTGGCGCAAAACGACAAAGCAACGGCGCTTGGCGATCGCCGGGATAATCGTTATGACACCTATGTAATGGGTCGATACGATTGGTACGCCAAAGGTGGCGCTGCAATGCAGGTATCTGCATTTTACTATAACGCGCCCGATGCCGCTTTTGCCACACTTAACCCGGGAGCTGGTGCAGTGTTTGCGTTATCACCGACCGATATCGATCGATACGGTATCGGCGCCCGCGCCCAGTGGGGTAAGTTCGATGTCTACGCGACGTATATCGTTGACGAAATTGATCAACCCGTTTTTGCGGCCGCACCGCTTAATACGTCGCAGTGGGACACCACGGGGTCGGGCTTCAGTGCGGAAATGGACTGGCGGTTTCACAAGCAATGGATGCTGGGCGTGCGTTATGACTGGATGGCCCCAGGCGGCCTAAGTCGCTTGCCGGCAGCACTGAACCAGTCTCAACTCAACATCAATGCATCGTTCTTGTCGCCGATTATCAAGTACTACCCCAGCCCTAATATCGGTTTATATGCAAGAACGCACTTTAACCTTGAAAGCAGCCAACCAAACCCGGTTGGCGGCGGCGTAGAAGAACATCCAGCCACTAACCTGGAAAATATATTTAGTGTCGGTGTTGATATGGCGTTCTAACTAACGCTTAGTCCGGCTTGTTTGACGGACGCTTTATGCGGGGGCGGATCACTTTGCCGCTCCTTATATTTTCTCAAAATTAGCGGTTTACGTCATGTTCCGCCCTCGCTTCACCCTCCCTGGCGGTCAGCGCATGTTATAATTCCAAGGTTCACCGTGTTGGAAGCAGTCCGTTGGTCGCAATGAAATTGACAGTTGTTATTTTAGCTGCGGGCAAAGGCACGCGTATGCGTTCTGACTTGCCTAAGGTTGTACACGCCGTTGCTGGGCGACCTATGCTGGCTCATGTTGTAGATACCGCACGTTCGTTAAAACCTGATTCCATAATTGTGGTTTATGGTCATGGCGGCGACGCGGTCAAACAAATTATTGTCGATGAAGATATCGTCTGGGTAGAGCAAGTCGAACAACTCGGTACCGGTCATGCTGTTGCGCAGGCATTGCCACATATTGATGACGATAGCATGATGCTTGTTCTCTACGGCGATGTACCATTGATTCGAACACAAACTTTAGATGAGCTACTGCAAATGAGCAATAATAGCTCGATCACATTGCTCAGTTGCGAAGTAGAAGACCCCGATGGCTATGGCCGTATTATTCGCAATAGCGACGATAAAATTATCGCTATCGTTGAACAAAAAGATGCCAGCCTGGAACAATTATCTATTGAAGAGATTAATACAGGGATAATGATCGTCCCAGCGAAATATTTTTGCTCAGCTTATCCGCGTATTGATGCAGCCAATACGCAACAAGAATACTACCTTACCGACATTATCGCGTTAGCAGTTAGCGATGGCGTTACAGTCAGCGCAGTAGTGAGCGATGACGAAGAAGAAATTTTAGGTGTCAATGATCGCATGCAACTGGCAATGGTTGAACGTTACTATCAAGAGCGAGTAGCCTGGCAGCTCATGGCGGACGGCGCAACGTTAATTGATCCATCACGGGTTGATATTAGAGGTGAAATAAGTATTGCTGAGGATGTTGTTATTGATGTTAATGTTGTCTTCGAAGGTAACGTCAGCTTGGGAAATGGTGTGCACATTGGTCCTAATTGCGTGATTAAAAACAGCATTATTGCAGCGAATACATATATTGATAGCCACTGCGTTATTGATAATGCAACAATTGGCGAACAATGTAATGTTGGGCCTTATGCACGGCTACGTCCCGGCACGGTGCTTAAAGACAAAGCTAAGATAGGCAATTTTGTTGAAACGAAGAATGCTGAAATTGGACTGGGCAGCAAAGTAAATCATCTTAGTTATATTGGTGATGCCGAATTGGGTGGAAATGTTAATATCGGTGCAGGCACCATTACCTGTAATTACGATGGTGCTAACAAACACAAAACGATAATTGATGACGATGTGTTTGTCGGCTCCAATACTGCATTGGTCGCTCCAGTGAAGATAGGTAAAGGCGCAACGATAGGCGCAGGTTCGACAATAAATAAAAATGCACCAGACGGGGAGCTAACATTGACTAGAGTCAAACAAAGCACTCTCTCCGGTTGGCAGCGACCCAAGAAAAAATAACTAGTAGCAATATATACAAAGACTATGTGTGGAATTGTTGCAGCAATATCAAAACAAGATATCGTCCCGCTATTAATTAATGGCCTGAAAAAACTCGAATACCGTGGTTACGATTCAGCCGGTATTGCCGTTGTTAATGGCAATACTATTTATCGGCACCGCAGCGTTGGTAAAGTTAATGCGCTGGCCAAGCGCGTTGTATCAGAAAAAATTAACTCAACGATTGGTATTGCACATACCCGTTGGGCGACGCATGGGGCGCCTAGCGAATCAAATGCACATCCACATTTTAGTAGTGAGAGCGTGGCAATTGTTCATAACGGTATAATAGAAAACCACGAATCTTTACGCGTGCAGCAGCAACAAGCTGGCTATAATTTTGATTCGGACACCGATACCGAAGTTATTGCGCATCAAATTCATATTCACCTAGCTACTAACAACAACGATATTTTATCTGCGGTCAGGGCTGCGGTTGAATATCTTGAAGGGACGTATGCGTTGGCTGTCATAAGCCAGCATGAGCCTGATCAAATTATTGCTGCAAGACGTGGCAGTCCTCTGGTCATTGGTTTAGGTGATAACGAGTATTATCTTGCATCTGATATGACGGCTTTGGTGGGGATCACCCAGCGCTTCATTATTCTTGAAGATAATGACTTTGCGCGTATCAATCTTGATGGCGTAACGGTCTACGATGAGCAGGGTAATGTTGTGGAGCGTGAAGAATATATTAGCCACATGGCACCAAACGCGGCCGAGCTTAATGGTTATCGTCATTACATGCTCAAGGAAATTCATGAACAGCCTTACGCTGTTACGCAAACATTAGAAGGCCGCATTACACAGACAAAAGTATTAGAAGAAAGCTTTGGTCATGGTGCCAGTAAAATTTTTGATGTGGTAGAAGGTATCAATATTGTTGCCTGTGGTACCAGTTATCATGCAGGTTTATTAGCACGTTACTGGTTTGAGGCGCTCGCAGGTATTCCCTGTAATGTCGAAATCGCCAGTGAATTTCGTTATCGCAAACCGGTGGCACGAAAGAATCAGTTGTTCGTTACCATTTCACAATCGGGTGAAACGGCGGATACACTGGCCGCATTAAAAGAAGCCAAGGCACGTGGTTTTGGTCATTCATTAGCGATCTGTAATTCACCAGAGAGCTCGTTGGTGCGGCAATCCGATTTATGCTTAATGACGCGCGCAGGCCCCGAGATAGGCGTTGCTTCGACCAAAGCATTTACTACTCAATTAGTCTCGCTGCTGTTGTTGGTTATCGTCTTGGGTCGTCGTCATCAAATCGATGATATAACAGAAGCGCATCTGGTCAATGAGTTACGTACATTGAGCCGTAAGCTCGAAGATGTGTTAGCTCTCGATGAACAAATAAAAAAACTTTCAGAACGTTTTTCCGATAAGCAGCATGCGCTGTTTCTGGGTCGTGGCGCGCATTATCCCGTAGCAATGGAAGGCGCGCTAAAATTAAAAGAGATTTCCTATATTCATGCCGAGGCCTATGCTGCTGGCGAGCTCAAGCATGGCCCATTAGCCTTAGTTGATGCCAATATGCCTGTCGTATCGATTGCGCCAAATAATAATTTACTGGCAAAACTTAAATCAAACTTACAAGAGGTTCGTGCACGAGGTGGAGAACTCATTGTATTTGCTGATTCCGAGTCTGGGGTTAGTTCAGGCCCTAATGTTGAAGTGATTAATGTAGCACCGACGGACGATATTATTTCGCCTATTGTTTTTAATATCCCCTTGCAGTTATTGGCCTACCATGTTGCTGTATTAAAAGGCACAGATATTGATCAACCGCGTAACTTGGCAAAGTCAGTCACGGTTGAATAGTGTAATCGGCCACCGCTTTATCGAAGAGTTATGTTGCTAAGTGAGATACGAGTGAATGACTAACATGCCCCTTAGTGATAATCAGCTTCAGGTTATGACAACACAAAGACAGATCATCTATAATTGTGTTAGATCATGTGTGTACTTTAGAAAAATATCGAGACAAGTCAGCCTGGATGAGCCTTATATTCACATTAAAAATGTTTTAGCATCTGACGCGGTATTGGGTTGGGCAAAAATATTTGGTAACAATAAGGAAAAACATCATTGGAGTGATTTTGTTAAGTGCGTAGATACACTTCCTTTCAAGTATGAGTCGTTTAATTCGGAAAAAATACTAAAAGCTACAAAATTTACCATTGATGAGTGGGATGATTATCGTAACAATGTTTTAGCTTGTCGGGACAAAATATTCGCTCATACTGATAGTTACAAAGAAATAAAGGATCAAAATCCTATATTTCCAGATCTTAGTGCAATAATTTATTCTGCATCTTGTTATTACAGTTGGTTATTTGGGTTATGGAATGCAGCTAGAGAGAAAGAACCACTATATAAACATAAACGAGTGCAAAACAATTTTTCAAAAAATATAGACGACGAAATCAAGAAATTCAATCTTGAAGCGAATACTTATTTGAGCTTTGAAAGGTGATATAACATAATGCTAAATAATAATACTAATCCTTAAGGAGCAAGGATGCTGGAAAAATCGCAACGAGCCCAACTATCAGCGCCACCAGTTGTCTTTGGCGAAGTGCTTTATGATTGTTTCCCTGACGGCCGAACGATTCTCGGTGGCGCGCCGTTTAATGTTGCTTGGCATTTAAATGGTTTTGGCCTCAAGCCTCTACTTGTTAGCCGTATTGGCAGCGATGATCGTGGTAACGACATTATTGAAGCGATGCAACAATGGGGTATGGATGTCAGTGCAGTACAACGCGACAGTTTTCGCCCCACGGGTGTGGTGAATGTTGTATTGGATGATAATAACCAGCCCAGTTATGATATTGCCGAAAGCCAGGCCTATGATTATATTCGACCGGGTGAAATATATGGCACGGCAATGGATGGCAGCTATGGCTTGCTTTACCATGGCACTTTAGGTCTGCGTCAACCTGAAGCCATGTCATCCTTAAGTATTTTTCTTGAGCAGATGAATTTGCCAAGCTTTGTTGATTTGAATCTTCGTGCTCCCTGGTGGAATGCTGATTTAGTGCATCAGGTGCTTTCAGGGGCTACTTGGATTAAGCTCAATGACATTGAATTGGCCGATATCGATATTAGTGATGTCGAACAACCGAGCTCAAGAGAACACGCTTTATTTAGAGAATATAACCCGGAGTTGGTTATTCTTACCAAGGGCGCAAAGGGCGCGGCAATTTTAAGTGCCGAGGGGAAAGTCGAAGCGGATATTTCAGAGAATGTTGTCGAGGGTGGCGATCTTGTGGGGGCAGGTGATTCGTTTAGTGCTGTCTGTATGCTAGGCATCGTCAAAGAGTGGACGTCATCGCAAATACTTGAGCGTGCACAAGAGTTTGCAGCAGAAATTTGTGGAATAAACGGCGCCACTACGAATGATAAACAGCTCTATCAATATTTTAAAGCACAATGGAAGCTCTAGTTTGTCAAAAAAACACGGACTCTATATACAGTTAATAAGTGTTCATGGATTGATTCGTGCGCATGACCTTGAGTTAGGGCGTGATGCCGACACAGGTGGGCAAATTAAATACGTATTGGAGCTGGCAGTTGCATTAGCACAGCACTCAGATATTGAACGCGTTGATGTGTTGACCCGACAAGTTTTTTCAAGCAAGCTCGATCCAGTCTATGCGGAAGCCATTGAGCCCTTAGCCGAAGGGGTTAACATTGTACGTTTACCCTGTGGGCCACGGCGTTATTTGCGTAAAGAAGTGTTGTGGCCTCACCTCGATAGTTTTGCCGATGCCGCCTTGCAGCACGTTAAAAAGATCGGCCGCATTCCGGATATTATTCACAGCCATTATGCTGATGCAGGTTACGTTGCTTCGGCAATTTCCAGCTTGCTGAGTGTGCCTATGATACATACTGGCCATTCATTGGGTCGCGTAAAGCGCGAACGCTTACTTGAAAAAGGTTTGCGCGCACACGCCATTGAAACACAGTATGCGCTGACTCAGCGTATCGAAGCAGAAGAGATGGCACTGGATAATGCTGCTGCCATTATTGCCAGCACGAATCAGGAAGTCGAGGAGCAATATGCGCTTTATGATAATTACACACCTAAACGAATGTCGGTCATTCCGCCTGGTGTTGATCTAACCCGATTTTCTCCCCCAACTTCATCCAGAAAAAACACCAATATTGAAATAGAGCTTTCTCGTTTTTTGAGAGATCTCAACAAACCCATGATACTGGCGATATCGCGCGCTGACCCACGAAAAAATATTACCACTTTGATTAGAGCTTATGGCGAAAATAAGCAGTTAAGAGAGAAAGCCAATCTTGTCATCGTAGCAGGTGAGCGCGATGAGATTATGTCGATGGAAAAAACATCACGACGCGTACTGCAAGAGCTACTTTTTTTAATCGATTATTACGACCTGCATGGGTCTATTGCCTATCCCAAGAAACACAGCGCTGATGATATCCCTGACCTGTATCGCTTAGCGACAAAAACAAAAGGCGTATTTGTTAACCCTGCACTGACCGAGCCCTTTGGTTTAACCTTATTGGAGGCTGCTGCCAGCGGCTTACCTGTTATTGCGCCAAATGATGGTGGGCCGCGTGACATATTACGTCATTGTAAAAACGGCGTTGTTGTTGATCCCTTGGATAGTAAAAAAATGTCAGCGCAAATGCTAAAGGCGATTAGCAACCAGGACTGTTGGCAACAGTGGTCAGCGAATGGAATAGTTGGCGTTGCCCAACACTATACTTGGCAGGGCCATGTTGAGCGCTATATCAAAGTTATAAAAAATTGTATTAGCAGGCATCAGCAAGCAACACGCACTGTTGTAACTAAAAGCAAACTGGCAACGGCAGAGCGTTTATTGATTTGTGATATAGATAATACTTTGGTTGGTGATCAATCAGCACTGAGTCAATTAACAAGCCAACTTAAGCTCATGGGCGATAAAGTTGCATTTGGCGTGGCGACAGGCCGCACAATTCAAAGCACTCTGCGTGAACTTAAAAAATGGGATGCGCCCATACCCGATGTGTTTATTACGTCTGTCGGCAGTGAAATTCGTTATGGTAGCCGTCTAACAGAAGATTTAGGTTGGCAGCAGCATAATGATTATCGTTGGCAACCTAATGAAGTCTATGAAGCGATGCGCGAGTTTAAAGGCCTCAAATTACAACATGCTGGTGAACAACGGCGGCATAAAATTAGCTTTAATGTTGATGCTAAAAAGGCACCTAAAATACGTGAGATTCGTCAACACTTACGACAGCGCAATATCCACGTAAAACTCATTTATTCGCATGAAGCCTACCTTGATATTTTACCTGTCCGCACCTCTAAGGGGACAGCCGTGCGTCATGTCGCCATGAAATGGGGTTTTCCTTTGGATCAGGTCTTGGTTGCGGGTGATTCCGGTAATGATGAGGGAATGTTGAGCGGCCATACCTTAGGTGTTGTTGTTGGTAATCATAGCCCTGAATTGAGAAAATTACGTGGCCGAGAGAATATTTACTTTGCCGAAGGCGAATATGCTAATGGTGTGTTAGAAGGGATAAGGCACTATGGATTCCTAGGCCAGAATTAAACACGTAAAATAAGTATTTCTGCTACCCTGTTGTATTCTAATGAACACTATTTCATAAGCGCCCGTAGCTCAGCTGGATAGAGTGTCGGCCTCCGAAGCCGAAGGTCACAGGTTCGACTCCTGTCGGGCGCACCATACCAAAGCCCAACGGTGGCTAGGTTGTAGATCAATAAAGCAGGGGCGGAGCGGTCTCTCTATGATTCAAACAAATCCCGGTTACGCCATAAACCCGAGATCGCGATTACTAAAATTGCTAAGGTTTGGTAGTGCACCATCCAGTTCGGTGTCATCTAGCCCAAACCATCCGCCAAGTGTTGCAGCGTATTGTTCTACAGAGACTGTTGGAATGAGACGCCCGCGGCTGGCAGTATATTCTGCTGAATCTGGATCTGATGAGGCTAGGTTTCCAAATATTTGTTGTCCCTGTACGGAACCGCCGGCGACAAAATGATGTCCAGCCCAACCGTGATCGGTGCCATCGCCGTTATCATTGAGTGTTCGACCGAAGTCGGATGCCGTGAACAAGGTGACGTCGTTCCACGCGCCAAGTTCGACCATGGAATTACGGAAGGCAGAGACGGCACCGGCAATTTCACTATGACGACTCGGTAGGCTATTCGCTTGATTACTGTGTGAATCAAAGCCACCAATGCCGACGAAAAATATCTGTCTATTTGTGCCCGTTAGCTGAGCAGTATTACGAATGCTGATGGTGTTGGCAACGGAATCTAATTGTCTACCTAAACTCGTGTTAGGAAATGCCGTGTCGACGTTGGCGCGAGCAAAGGCGTCGGCAAAATCATTGCCGCTAATAATCCCCTCTGACTGTAAGGCGGCTACATCACGTGCAAACGCACTGCCAGCGCCGGTGTCATTGCGCCGAAGAAAGTCGAATAACATGCTGCGCGTATTATCAAATGCATTATTGCTACTGATAACAGACCTGTTGTTGACGACGTTTATTCTACGTGGACCACCGGCAGGGACGCTATAGGGCTGCACATTTTGGCCTGAAAGAAATACGCTGTTGGAGCCAGAAGTGATGGCGGCGAATCTACTGTTGAGGTTGACATTAGCGGCGCTCGCGGCATCGATAAAGCGTCCTCCCCAACCGAAAACGGCGCCTTCAGTGCCTAACGTCTGCCAGGTTGATTGTTGGTCATTGTGTGAAAATAGGCGAGCTGGCAATGGCACGCTACGCGCTTCAAACTCTGCGCGCGTAGTCGGCTGAATGAGTGGCCCAACACTGCCGACTATCGCCAGATCGCCGTCATTAAACAGGGTGTTTAATGGCTCAAGTTCCCTTGGCAACGCGAAGTCACGGCCACCGAGTGGCGTGGTATCGCCAATAGGCAATAGCTGGAGCAGGTTCGCCCGATCACGTGACGAGATGCCGCTGCCAACGCCATAGGCATTAAATAAGCCATCACGCGTGGTGTTCAGTTGATTATAAGAGGTTAGGTCAAAAGGCAGAATCGTGTCGCCATGATCCATGCCGCCAAATAAAAATAGACACACCAATGCTTTATAGCCTGTGGTGTCTGCGGCAAAGCTTTGAGAAGCGGTCATACCGCTTAGCAGACCCATGCTAGAGGCAAACCCTAAGGCGCTGGTGTCAGCGAGAAAACGTCTTCTATTAATATAAGCCATTACTGTGCCTCTCTAAATTAGTTAATCACGGCATAAGCAGGTGAAGCCAGTGCCATTATCACGGCAACTTCAACGCGACGGAGTCGGTCGTCATCTTCACTGCCTTGTCGAATAGGTGTTGCATTTAGGGTATTTATAATCTCTGATCGTGTGATCGTGCTCATTCTGTTACCGGTAAGTAATAGCGCCAGGTTGTCAACCAGCGCTTGTGGGGTGTCGGCCAAGGCAAGTTGAGCGCTATAGTTGGGTGTGAATGATTCAGTTCCGCCGCTGGGTGTGCGGTCGAACACGTAGTCGGTCATGAAGTTGATATAGCCTGTTAACGACGAGGTGTTAGCGATTTGAAATTCGGGTGCAGTCAAATTATTTTGGCCTGTCTCGGTGCCGGGGGCAATATAGCCTGGGCTGTAGAAGTTAAAGACTGACGGCGCGCGAAACGGGTGTTGCCCTAAACGTTGTGCTGGATCGGACGTATTATTAAGCCGAGATTCATTGGGTACATCATTGGCATTGATACCAAAAGCACGCGCCCAATGGACAAAGCGCAACACCGGTTCACGCACTTTTATGAAATTATCATTTTGTGTCGATGCGCCAGAAAAAAATGCCGGATCAAGTAAAATCGCAGCCAGTGTCGCGGCAAGATCACCGCGTGACCTTGTGCCAAAGACGCGACCGTTGGGCGCTGTAAATTGGCCCGATTCAAATGTAGCAGCAACACGTCCGACATAGGCAGGGTTTGGGCTACTGGCAGTGAATCGTTGAATCAGTAGTCGTGAGATAAACGGTGCAACATTGGGGTGGGCAAAGAGGGTATCCAAGGTCATATCAATGCTTTCTTCGCCACTGGTTTCGGCCGCAATGGTGGTGCCGAGAAATGATTTTTCTAATGCCGAATGTTCGTTTGGAAAGAGAATCAATGGTCGATAACGGTCGTTGACTCCCGGGCGTTGGAAGAAGCTTTGCCCACCATCAAAACTGAGTCCGGTAAAGACACGCGCCAGACCGACAACATCGTCGGTAGAATACGTTTCAATTGGCATACCGTTGGTGTCTAGTCTCAGCGTAGCGTCTGGGTTTAGCTCAAGGAGACCGATTGACATCAGTTGCATCACTTCTCGAGCGTAGTTTTCATCCGGCATGCGACCGGTGTTTGGATTGCCTTTGCGATTGCGTAAATAGGTTAAAGATTCTGCCATGATGGGCGAATAAGTGACTTCTTTTAGCAGGTCGCGGTAGTTGCCAAATGCGTTGCGAGATAACACGTCCATATAGGCGGCAAAACTGTCTTCTCTATTGTTGACATCGTGTGATATGACCAGGATTTGCGACAAGGCAAACACCATGCGTTGGCGTAGTTGATCATTACTACCAATGGTTGCTTGCCAATATAAATCGGATGGTGCCCGTGAGGGAAAATCACCGTCGGAATCTCGTGCCTGTAACACTCTATCAAGATATAGGGTTGGTGATTTGTTAAATTCGATACTCAACCACTCGGCCGCATCGCCGCCCACAAGGTTTTCAATATTCTGTGTTGAGCCACCAAAACTTGCTCGGGCAAGAAAGCGTGAGGCCTCTTCTTCGGTTGCTATAAAAGTCGCTAACGAGGGGTCTGGCGGTATTCCGTTGGGCGCATTATTGCCGCCACTGCCACCACCGCAAGCAGTAATTCCTAGCGTATAAAATAATACTATGACACTTGCTCGTATCACTGGAAACCTCCAAGTGTTTGATTAAGAAATAATGTGATTAATAGTCTAGATTTTTTCATTGAATGGATTTCTAAATAAAAGTTATTTCAGGTTTCAAACTCTGATATAAAAATACTATTAAAGTTGTGAAATAGGTCGCAGTTCTATGAATTAATAGATATCTATATGAATTAATGCCTGCATTGAGCGTTATAAACAAACAAATTTTATAAAGGTGAGGCTGAGAAAATTAATTTCTTTATATGTTTATAGATTGGACACACACGGGATCAATGGATGTTCTTCAAAGCGATTTTTTAGCTTCATGGTACCGACATAAATGTTTTAAACATCTATGCCAGCCCCATATTGTTTTGTTAAACAGGGTTAAATGAGTCGATAACGATTTTTATCTTCGATAAATTTTCGATTAGGTATCTCCTCAGGCTCGATTCCGTCTAATGTGGATACTATATCGGCAACAACTTTGGGCGTGTCTTTATAATAGTTGTGTTCGACTATCCCTCGCACGACACTGGTGCAGTCGATTTGAACAATTTTTGATGGTATTTGAAAAGGCAAGCGTGGCCCGTCATCACCTAAGCGTTCGGGATTTGACTTGGTAAAATCACTAATAGACATAGCTCTATCATTACGATTGAAATATACGTTTACTCTGCGGCCGAGTTTTGGTAGTAGTAGCAGTTTATGTTTGTGCTCGAAGGCATCATCATCTTCGTCGGGCGCCATAAGAAATATCTGATCAAATAATCGTGGTATACGTTCGGACGATTGCCGGATGAATTCTTGTAAGGCATGACGCAGCACATAGTTACCCATGCTATGACACATGAGGTGAACGTGCTGATCGCATTCTTCTTCTTTCAAGATATTGGTCAAAAATTGATAAAACATGAGAAAGCTTCTTGCGACTGCAGGGCCAGAAGCTGCTGCGTCTCTGCGGTCGCTAGCGTAAGCGAGAAATGGTTTCATCGAGCCATCAGATGGCCAAGAAAATAGTGCAACATCGACTCCGTTGCTGTGCTTAACGGCTTGTAAGTTTTGTGCAATTTGTGCTGCGGTTTTCAATGCATTTTTGAAGCTTACGTTATAGCCATGAATGAAAATCAATGTGTCTTTGCACCTTGTTTTCATTGTTTTACGCGCTTGATTGAATATTTTTTGGCTGCCGAGCCTGGATTTGTCTAAATCTAAAGAGTAGCCATTTTTATCGGGAGATAGTTTTTCGGGCGCAACTTTTATGTCAACCCTATTTCCTTTAACTACGGCATAGCCAAACCTAATAACAGAAGCGCCATCAGGGTTAAATTCTCGGCCGAAATTTTTTGGCTTAGTGAGTGGGCTTGGGCGTCGATTCGTTGCAAAATAGATTTTCATTTAGCTATCCTTATAGCTCAATAATGATAGAGCTTTTTGTTCTCGTCACCACATTCTTGCGTGGGAATGAGGAAATATTTAATTGGCGAAACATGATTTCCAATATGTACATATTGTAGTGATGTATGCGAAGATCAATATTTTTGATACTTTCGTAAAATAACTGTTAACAGAATTTGAACTCTATATTGTAAGATTAAAGTTACTACTCTAATGGTGAAACTTGTTATGGCCGATGTCAATATTACAGTATACCGTTGGGCCGGTGCCTGGGGCCCATTCAAGATAACAATACCCTGCGGTGAATGCTCGCTCACCAAAGATGTGATTGCTGATACCATCGACAATGAGTTAAGCGGCATTAGTGTTGAAGTCGAGATGAGAGACTGGTTGACGCAATGGTGGAAGCCGATACTGAAAGGCGGTTGGCATGCGCCGATTGTATTAGTCGATGGCAAGCTTGTGAGTCAGGGCGCAGCACTTAATCGTGGTGTATTAACACAAGCTGTTGTCGATACCTATGCACGAAAGAAAAAAATTAAAGGCAATCACCTGTTTGGT
>JAESQP010000056.1 GCA_016765075.1 Gammaproteobacteria bacterium | reverse complement strand
TCTTAGTAGAGAGCAGATATGTCAGTAGAAGAGTTTGAAGAAGGCCCGATTGTACCGCGCCGTATGCGCCGTATGCGTCGTGATGCATTCAGTCGTCGTTTAATGTGTGAAAACGTCGTCACAGCAAATGATTTAATTTATCCTATGTTTGTTGTTGAGGGGAAAAATCAGCGTCAGCCTGTTGCCTCTATGCCTGGTGTTGAACGCGTCAGTGTTGATGAGTTATTAAAAGAAGCAGCAGAAGCATTGGAGTTAGGTATTCCGGCGCTGGCATTGTTTCCGTTGGTGCCCGCAGAGAAGAAAAGCGAAGGAGCAGAGGAGGCCTATAATCCTGATGGATTAATTCAGCGCGCAGTCTCTGCTTTGAAAGCAGAGTTCCCTGAGCTTGGCATTATTACTGATGTCGCACTCGACCCCTTTACGACGCATGGCCAGGATGGGTTGTTAGATAAAAATGGTTATGTTTTGAATGACGAGACTGTTGAAGTGTTACTCAACCAAGCTTTAAGTCATGCGCGGGCAGGCGCAGACGTAGTCGCGCCATCCGATATGATGGATGGCCGTATTGGTGCCATTCGTGAAGCCTTGGAAGAAGATCGGTTTATTCATACCCGGATATTGGCTTACTCAGCAAAATATGCATCGGCCTTTTACGGGCCGTTTCGTGATGCTGCAGGCTCTGCCGAAAACCTTGGCAGGGGTAACAAATGCAGCTATCAGATGGACCCGGCTAATTCAGATGAGGCCTTGGTAGAGACTGCGCTTGATCTCGATGAGGGGGCGGATATGGTTATGGTTAAACCTGGAACCCTTTACCTCGATATTATACGTCGCGTTAAAGACGAATTTGGTGTGCCAACTTATGCTTATCATGTTAGTGGTGAGTATGCGATGTTAGCTGCTGCTGCCCAAAATGGTTGGTTGAATGAACGCGACACGGTTATGGAAACCATGCTTGCATTTAAACGCGCTGGTGCCGATGGTGTGTTGACCTATTACGCAAAAAAAATTGCTACTTGGCTGCGTAGCACGGATTAGGTTTAGTTTTTTATCAAGTGATTGTTGATGGGGTGCTTCCCAGTAACTAATCTCACGCTGAAGTTAAGGTGCTATCGTCCGGTAGCGCCTTTTTCTGGGTGGACGCAATGATTTAGCTCACGCTAATGTTTTTCGTTTATACCTAGCCCGTATTTTCCACTACCCTTCTACTGCGATGGCCTAATGATGTGCCTGGCTATGCTTGTGGCTACGTAGTCGAGCCAGCCAGTCATGCACTCTGAGGGAACATAGCCGCATTCTTGTCCCGTCTCGCTACCAACAGTGGTGAGCGAGCGGGTTAAAGAACTTGCCAAAAAACGCCGATAGCAGTCATAGAGTATTTGTATATTGGCTGTAGGGAACAGCAACCCTGATTGTAAGGGGTTTTACAGGAGTAGGTTTTATGCTGGTTATTGTTGGCGCTATTGTCGTTATTGCCGCGGTTCTCGCTGGTTACGTTTTGGCACACGGGCATTTGATTGCACTGTGGCAGCCCTATGAAGTGTTGATAATTTGTGGTGCGGCACTGGGTGCATTTTTGGCAGCAAACCCAATGCCCGTAGTCAAGCGCGCGTTCTCTGGTCTGCTGGGTATATTGAAAGGTTCGCCTTATAACCAAGCGGCTTATCTTGAATTATTTTCCTTCTTTTTCGATATATTTAGCAAGGCGCGTAAAGAAGGCATGATGGCAATCGAGAACGATGTCGAAGAGCCGGAAGAGAGCGAGATATTCAAACAATACCCAGCCATACTTGGCAACCACCATGCGGTTGAGTTCATTACCGATTATTTGCGTTTGGTCGTTGGTGGCAATATGAACCCGATGGAGCTGGAAAATCTCATGGATATCGAGCTTGAGACGCACCACCACGAAGCAGAAGCAGGCGCTAGCGCTATCACTGCCATTGGCGATGGCTTGCCCGGCTTTGGTATTGTTGCTGCGGTGTTAGGTATTGTCATTACTATGGGTTCGCTCGGTGGCCCGGTAGAAGAAATTGGTGCGCACGTTGCAGCGGCTTTAGTGGGTACCTTTCTGGGCATTCTCTTTGCTTATGGTTTTGTTAATCCGTGGGCAACCGCGATGGGACACGTGAATAGTGCAGAAGCTAAATTTCTTGAATGTATAAAAGTTTGCATTATGGCGCAGGTGAACGGCTATGCACCGCAAATCGCCATTGAATTCGGTCGCAAGACCTTGTATTCCACCGAGCGTCCCAGTTTTGCCGAATTAGAAGAGCATGTAAAAAATAAAGACAAGTAGTGATCTGATAGGGATTGTCAATAAGTGAGCGCTTAAATGGACGAAGCAGAACGCCCAATAATTATCAAGAAAATTAAAAAAGCCGGTCATGGTCATCATGGTGGCGCCTGGAAGGTTGCGTTCGCTGACTTTGCAACGGCAATGATGGCGTTCTTTCTTTTATTATGGTTATTGTCCGCTGCAACACCTGAGCAGAAGCAAGCTATTTCCGGTTTTTTTGATGCTGAAGCACAGATTGGCATTGGTGAGGGCGCAGGTTTTAGTGACAGTATGATCGATCTTGGTGGCGCTGGTGATACCAGCAAAGGCTCTGAGGGTGAAGACTGGCAAGATGGCAGTGGTTCTGGCCAAAGTACACAGGAGATGGAAGAAGAAGCCAGGCAGATGGAAGAATTGCTGGAAATACTCAAGCAAGCCATTGAGAAAAAGGAAGAATTAAAAGCCTTTAAAGATCAACTTAAACTCAGTGTGACCCCGGAAGGTTTGCGTATACAGATTGTTGACAAAGAAAATCGTCCAATGTTTGAATCGGGTAAAGCAGTAATGCGCGATCACGCGACAAAAATTTTGCAAGAGATCGCGCCCATTATCAGTAAAGCGGGTAACCGCATTAGCCTTACCGGGCACACTGATGCCGTCAGTTTTGTCCGTAAAGATGGCTACAGCAACTGGGAATTATCAGCAGATCGTGCCAATGCAGCACGGCGCGCGTTAATCAATGCAGGCATGTCAGCGAGCAAGGTAGGCCGCGTTGTTGGTTTGGCAGATGCGTCACTTTATAATCCGGATAATCCTTTAGATCCCATTAATCGCCGTATCAGTATTGTTGTAATGAACAAAGCTACTGATGAAGCCATTGGCAAAGAGGATGGCGCGTTTAAGGTCGATGCTGATACAGCAAAAGATCTCGATTTTAATAGTCCCCCGAATAAGCCGCCGACGCCGTTAAATCTACCTGGGGGAAACTCACTTGCAGGGATACCAGAATCAGTGCTCATTGATGTAAATGCCATCAAGGGTGACAATATTCTGGTTGATATACTTAAAGCGCCTGAGCCTTCTGCCGCGCCCGTGATAAGCCAGCAGCGAATAAATTTGCCCGATATATCACTATCCAAGCTCAATAAGATCGCTCAAGAAGTTGTGCCCACACCTGAAGTGGAATCCAGGCCACCGGCTAGCAGCAGGCCACCTGTCATTAAGATTGATCTGGGTGCCAGCCTAGTACCTGCTAAGTCAAAGGCAAGCGTTGTACCGAAGATTGTATTAGTTGCCGAACCTAAACCCGAGCCAAGGCCTAAAGAAAACAGGCTTATTGCAGGGCAACCGGTGATAACAGCCGTGACGCCAGGCGCTATTCCTCTCTCTTTACCTGGCCTGTAAGTCACTTCTTGCTTGGCCTGAATCCGGCCAGGCGTTATTATCAACAAACTGCGTAATATTGAGAGTTTGCTGATGTCTTTAGAATCCAAAGCCTGTGTACCTTGCCAAGGAGGCATTCCCCCCATCGCTGAAGACATAGCCCGTGGCATGATGGATCAAGTGCCTGGTTGGCGTTTGACTGATAGCGCACGTAAACTTGAACGTGGTTTTGAGTTTAAGAATTTTTCCTTAGCCATGCAATTTGCTAATCGTGTTGGTGCTGTTTCAGAAGAAGAAAATCATCACCCCGATATCACCTTTGGTTGGGGTTACTGCACGGTTGTGTTTTATACCCATAAAATTGGCGGTTTGCATGAAAACGATTTTATTATGGCTGCGAAGGTTAGTGCTTTAGCAAAATAGATTAACACTCGCCAAGAGGGCGAATAGTTTGCTCCTTAAAATTTTTACCCAGCAAAACTCCCATCCAGAGTAGTAGTTATTAATGTCTTCTTTATTTGATTTTGATACACCGTCTAAATATGTTGTGATGGGCAACCCCATTGCTCATAGCAAATCACCGCTAATTCATACCGAATTTGCCAAGCAGACTGGACAAAGCATTGAGTACACGGCGATGCAAGTCGACATCGGCGGCTTCGAACCGTCGGTTGGTAACTTTCAAGCCAATGGCGGTGCAGGCGCCAATATCACTGTGCCGTTTAAACAAGAGGCTTATCGATATGCCACACGTTGCAGCCAGCGAGCACAACAAGCCGAAGCCGCCAATACCCTGGTTTTTGAAAGTAACCATGAAGTCTATGCCGACAATACCGATGGTGTTGGCCTGGTGCGAGATCTGAAGCAAAACATCGGATTTGATCTTGGCGCAAAAAATATTCTTATTCTTGGCGCGGGCGGTGCAGTGCAAGGTGTATTGGGACCGTTATTAGCAGAACAGCCAACAAGTATTGTCATTGTTAATCGCACAGTGAACAAGGCCTACATGTTAACGCAACGCTTTCAAAACTTAGGCAATGTCTCTTCATGTGGGTACCAAGAACTCGACAAGCATGATGCTTACGATATTGTTATTAATGCCACTTCGGCTGGCATCGATGGCAAGCTCCCACCTTTAGTTAATAATATCGTCAACAGTGACAGCCTTTGCTATGACCTGTTTTATGCTGCGCAAGATACGGCATTTGTTGCATGGGCAAAACAACATAGTGTCAACCGTGCCCACGATGGTTTGGGTATGTTGGTAGAGCAGGCAGCAGAATCGTTTTTTCTCTGGCGCAAACAAAAACCGCAAACAGCGCCGGTGATTGCTTTACTACGCAAGCAGATTAGTTAGCCTATGTCTTCATCCATCATTGCCGTCGCAGGCCTGACAAAAACGTACGGTAGTGTCGCTGCTGTCAGGGATCTGAATTTTACTATCGGTCGTGGTTCGATTACGGCTTTGTTAGGTGGTAATGGCGCAGGCAAGACGACAACGCTTTCTATGTTGTTGGGTTTATTATTACCTACCCGCGGCAGTGTTCATTTGTTTGGCATTGATATGGCCAGCGACCGTTTTCAGGTATTGCCGCGTATTAATTTTTCTTCACCTTACGTTGATCTGCCACAACGATTGACCGTTGCAGAAAACCTGCGTGTCTATGCGCGCTTGTATGGCGTCGTCAATATCAATGAGCGTATTGACCAAATGCTCGAAGCACTCGATTTAACTGCCATGCGCAAACGTCGTTATGGCACTTTATCCGCAGGCCAAAAAACACGAGTCGCCATTGCCAAGGCAATGTTGAATGAACCAGAACTGTTATTGCTCGATGAACCCACGGCATCACTCGACCCGGATAGTGCCGACCGTATTCGCCAATATTTAACAGATTATAAAACGCGCACGCAAGCAACCATATTATTAGCGTCGCATAATATGGCCGAGGTCGAAAAACTCTGTGATGACGTCATCATGTTGCACCGTGGTGGCATCGTGGTGCGCGGCACACCGGCGCAGCTCATTGCAGACTTTCGCCGTGATTCGATGGAACAAGTCTTTATCGATATCACCCGCGAAACCATTCGCTTTTCTGAGCCTTCCGAAGAAGGCCCTATTGAACTTTAAAACCGACAGTGCTGCGAATAGCAATATGAATCGTGCATACCAAGATAGTAGCGTACAACGCATTTATGCCATGTGTTTGCGCTATCTTTATTTGTTGCGCAGTTCATGGCCACGCATCGTTGAGTTGGCCTATTGGCCTACCGTGCAAATGATTTTATGGGGTTTAATCAGTCAGTTCTTTGCTGAAAACAGCACCTGGTTAGCACAAGCCGCAGGCATATTAATTGGCGCGGTATTACTATGGGATGTTGTGTTTCGCGGACAGCTTGGTGTATCCCTGGTGTTTTTTGAAGAATTACACGCACGTAATCTTGCCCATCTTTTTGTCAGCCCCTTGCGGCCAATCGAATTGATCGCGTCATTGTTATTGATTAGTTTTGTTCGTACCGTGATTGGTGTAGGCGTTGCTGCCTTGTTAGCTATTGTCATGTATCACTATTCGATCTTTGATCTTGGCCTACCTTTATTAGCATTCTTCACTAATCTATTAGTAATGGGTTGGGCTATGGGTCTTATTGTCGCTGCGTTGGTACTACGCTTTGGTGTCGGCGCAGAAAGCCTGGCCTGGGTCGTTGTCTTTGCTGTGGCGCCACTTAGCGGTATTTTTTATCCCATAGAAATATTGCCACAATGGGCACAGACACTGGCATGGTGGTTACCCGCCAGCCATGTGTTTGAAGGCTTGCGCGCCGTGATGCTCGAGAACCAGTTTCCGCTGAATTTATTTTATACGGCAAGCCTACTTAATTTAGTATATTTGTTGGTATCCATTGCCGTGTTTCTTCACGTCTTCTCTGTGGCACGTCGAGATGGTTTGCTCATGCGTATTGGCGAGTAACCCTGTCTGGTAGAACACACTAATATAGACAGCCTATCGTTTTGATTAGTTTATCTTATTGGTATAAAGACCCATTAAAATTCTTAATGCCCTGTATAAGTAAATACAATTTACGTTTTCACAGTTTAAACCTGATAATCCTGGCAACTAATATTTTATTGGCATAAGGACATGTCCAGGAGTTGCTATGAAATTAATGACGGTAAGTTTATTGTTGTTGACCGTTGCCTTGCCTTTAAGCAGTGCTAATGCCGATAACATGGGCCGTTTAAACGGCTATGCAAAAGCCCATGGGAAGGCGGTAAAGACTTTGCCTGTGGCAGATGTCATTGTTGTCGACAAAAGTAACACAACAAGCAATCAAGGTCGCCTTAGTGGCTATGATAAAGTGTCAGGCAATGTTGTAGAAAAACGTGAGACGATACCGGTGTTAGCCGGTATGAGAGAGATAAAGCCTGTGAAAAATACGCAAGGTTTCGGTCGTCTCAATGGTTACAGCGGTGGCATTGACGAGAAGAATAAAGATTACCTGCAAATTTTTGACACGACCAATATAGCGGTTTGGCACTAGCCCGTATTTGAATAATCATTTTTCAACTCAATATAATGTTGGGCTGAAAATTTTAAATAAGCTAATTCTGCTTCTTTTAAAGGTCTAACTTGTCTCGCAGGTGAGCCAGCATATAAATAGCCACTTTCTAACACCTTACCCGGTGTCACCACGCTACCCGCAGCTACCATTGTGTTTGCTTTCACCACCGCACCATCGAGCACCGTCGTGTTCATACCAATCAAACAGCAATCTTCGATAGTACAGGCATGTAATATTGCACCATGTCCAACTGTGACATCATCGCCAATAACCAGGGGCTTGCCGCCTGGCACAAACTGGCTGTCACAGGTCACATGTAATATTGCGCCATCTTGAATATTGGTGCGTGCGCCAATCGTAATATTGTTGACATCGCCACGTACTACGGCCATTGGCCAGATAGAGCTGTTTTCTCCAATGGTAACATCACCAATCACACAAGCTGATTGGTCAATATAGGCATTGGCCGAAATTTCAGGGAAATGGTTTTTGTAAGGACGAATATTCATAAACTGATTATAGCAAGCGCTGTCGTATGCTTGCGCCTTGTAAGTGTCAAACAATAACGAGCAATAAAAAAGGCGGCAAGTTTCCTCGCCACCTTCATTTTCTTGGCTTGCTAATTAACGGCTGGCAATCGTTGCGCCATCATTAACGATTGCAGGCACGTTCTTGTTGTAACCGCTAAGACGACCATACGAGCCCACATTAGCGTAAACGCCTGTGTTGACTTTGTGCGTTTGGTTAATCGCATTGCCATAAGCACTAATGCGACCAAACTGACCTGCATCAGCATATTGCCCTTTGTTTTCTGCTGTGACAGATTTGTTGAAAGGAATAGTGTAGCCATGAATACGACCAAGGTTGCTACTGACAACGGATACCGAGGCATCGTTATCTGACTTTGCGGAGTCGTCTGCGTGAACAAAAGCCGAAGAGCTGGCGCCTATTATTGCTGCAATCAATGCAATATTTTTCATAATTGTATCTCCAAATAATTAAATAAAAAACTGTTACGGTTTAATTATTGGGGTATTGGTTGAAAATTAGAAATTGAATATTTCTACGGCACCATTAGGGCAAACCTATAGGGAAATTAACAGAGATTCCCGTAACGCAATATTAATGTAATGTCACTAATTCTTCTGCTGCAGTAGGATGAATGGCAATGGTATTATCAAAGTCTGCTTTGGTTGCGCCCATTTTAATTGCCACGGCAAAACCTTGTAATAATTCATCGGCGCCTTCGCCAATCACATGGCAGCCAATTATTTTTTCGTCATTGCCAGTAACAATGAGTTTCATCGTACATTTGGGTTTGTTGTCGGTGATGCCATTACGCAAGGGCGTAAAGCTTGATGTATAGAGTTTTATTTTGTCACCATAGGTGTCACGCGCCTGTGCTTCTGTTAAGCCAATAGTAGCAATCGGCGGATGGCTGAAGACGACAGTGGGTATGGTGTTGTAATCAAGCTTTGCCTCGGCTTGTTGATTAAACAAACGGTCGGCCAAGCGCCGTCCTGCAGCAATGGCTACCGGTGTCAGTGCTGCGCGCCCGGTAATATCACCAACAGCATAAATACCTTTAATTGTAGTTTCTTGATATTCATTGGTTTCGATAAAACCACGTGAGTTGGCTTGAATGCCTGCCTTAGCCAAGTTAAGATTATTGTTTGCAGGAAGACGGCCTATTGCCCAGATCACCGTATCAAGGCGTGTTAGCTGACGCCCATCTTCCAGTTCCAGGTTCAATGAGTTTTCATTTTTACTCAAGCGTTTGGGTGTTGCCTGGGTAATCAGATCAATACCTTGTGTTGCCATTTCTACCATCAGCGCGGCGCTGATACTGTGATCAAACAGTCGCAAGGGTGCATCACGCCGTACTAGTAGTTGCACTTTGCTGCCCAGGCCACAAAGCATACCCGCCAGCTCAACAGCGATATAACCTGCACCGACCACCGCAACATGTTTGGGTTGCTGGCTGAGCTCAAAAAAGCCATCAGACGTGATGCCCAATTCAGCGCCTTGGATATTCGGTACGCTGGGGTAGCCACCGGTAGCGATGAGAATATGTTCAGCCGAGTAATGGTTGCCATCGACGGCCACGGTATGTGCATCGACGAATTGTCCTGTCCCACGGATAAGGTCAACCTTGTTTTTCTTAAGATTATTTTCATAGATGCCATTCAAGCGTTGAATATAGGCTTCACGTCGTGTCACCAGCGTGTTCCAGTCGAATGCGAGTCCACTGTGAGAAAAGCCATAGTCTTCAGCTTCTTTGAAGGCCTCAGCATAGCCGGCGGCATGCCACATGATTTTCTTGGGTACGCAACCGCGATTAACGCAGGTACCACCGAGTTTGTCATATTCGATTAGAGCAACGCGCGCGCCATAGGATGCGGCACGATTAGCCGCAGCGATACCACCGCTACCGCCACCAATGACGATTAAATCGTATTGAGTTATCAAAGTAATTGCCTATTTAACTGATTGAATATAATGATTTTAGCTTTAAATCAAACTAAGGTACTATTATTTATTAACAGACAAACTTAGCCCAGCAGGTCGTAATGAACAACCCCTTACTGACAGAACAGCATCTTCCTCGTTTTGATGAAATTGAGCCGCAGCATATCGAGCCTGCTATTGACCACTTGCTAACGCAACAGCGCGAGCAGATCGACGCCTTGTTGAAAAGAGATATTACGCCAACGTTTGAAAATTTTGTCCGCGTGATTGATGCCATGTCAGAACGCCTTAACCGTGTCTGGTCACCCGTTAGCCATATCAATGCCGTGGTCAACAGCCCGGCATTGCGTCAATCCTACAACAATTGCTTACCTAAAATAAGCGAATTTTTTACCGAGCTGGGTCAAAATGAAGCACTTTATCAAGCCTATAAAACGGTCGCCCAAAGCGATGAATATCAACAGCTTGATGTCGCTGCACGCAAAATGATCGACAATGCTTTGCGTGATTTTCGCCTTTCAGGTGTCGCCTTAGAAGCCGACAAGAAAGACCGTTATAAAGAGATCAAGCAAGAGTTATCACGTTTGACTTCAAAATTTGAAGAAAACGTACTCGATGCCACTGGCGCCTGGAAAAAAGGCATTGATCGTATCGAAGACCTAAGTGGTCTACCTGAAAGCGCCCTGGCATTAGCCAGGCAAGCAGCCAAGCAGGCCAGTATGCAAGGTTGGCAGCTAAGCCTGGAGGCGCCTTCTTACCTTGCCGTCATGACCTATGCCGATGGCCGCGCGTTGCGCCGCGAGGTTTATGAAGCTTACACAACACGTGCCTCAGAATTAGGCCCACATGCGCGCCATTGGGATAATACTAATATCATGCAAGACTTATTAGCGCTGCGTCATGAACAAGCCCAATTGCTCGGTTTTGACAACTACGCCAAGTATTCCCTGGCGACTAAAATGGCGAATACGCCCGATGAAGTGCTGGGTTTCTTAAATGATCTTGCACAACGTTCACACGCTGTCGCCGAAAAAGAGTTTGCCGAGCTTGCCGAATTTTCTAAAACGCGTGATGGTATGACTGATCTGTCTGCCTGGGATATTTTGTACTACAGCGAAAAACTGCGCGAAGATCGTTATGCCATTTCGCAAGAAGAACTGAAAGCTTATTTTCCGGTAGCGAAAGTATTGACCGGCATGTTTGCCGTGGTTGAGCGGCTATACGGTTTGCATATAGAAGCAACACAAGGCGTTGCCACCTGGCATCCTGATGTGCAGTTTTTTCAGATTCGTGATGAGCATAACGAGCTTCGTGGTGAGTTTTATCTCGATCTCTATGCGCGTGCAGATAAACGCGGTGGGGCGTGGATGGACGAATGCGTCACCCGTATGAGTCCCGGCGTGAACAATGGTGATGATGTCGATACACCAGTTACTTACCTAACCTGTAATTTTACCCCACCATTAGGTGATGCCCCATCATTATTAACACACAGTGAAGTGATCACCTTGTTTCATGAATTTGGTCATGGCCTGCATCACATGTTAACCAAGGTTGAATATGCAGGGGTTGCCGGTATTCGTGGTGTCGCCTGGGATGCGGTGGAACTGCCAAGCCAGTTTATGGAGAATTGGTGTTGGCAGCGTGAAGCCTTGGATTTAATCTCGGGTCATTATCAAACTGGTGAGACATTGCCAAACGAGATGTATCAAAAACTTTATGCCAGTAAAAACTTTCTTTCTGGTATGCAAATGGTACGACAGTTAGAGTTCGCTTTATTCGATTTTCGTATTTATAGTGAATACGATCCAGAGTCCGGCATTGATATCGCAGGCATACTTAAGCAAGTGCGTTCACAAGTGGCGGTTGTGCCTGCCCCTGACTTTAATCGTTTTGCTAATGGCTTCTCGCATATTTTTGCCGGTGGTTATTCAGCGGGTTATTACAGTTACAAATGGGCAGAAGTCTTATCCAGTGATGCCTTCTCTAAATTTGAAGAAAACGGTATTTTTGATCGTGTGACAGGTCAACAGTTTTTAAGCTCAGTATTAGAACAAGGCGGTTCACGCGAACCGATGGAACTGTTTGTTGAATTTCGTGGCCGTAAACCTAGCATTGATGCTTTATTACGTCACAGTGGATTGGCAGCGTAGATATGAAAATAGTCAGTTGGAATGTTAACTCACTGCGTGTACGCCTGTCGCATGTACTAGATTGGCTAGACTCAGCCAAGCCCGATGTTTTGGCCTTGCAAGAAACTAAAATGACCGATGAAAACTTTCCAGCCGAAGCCATTCAAGAGGCCGGTTATCATGTCGTTTTCTCAGGCCAAAAAACCTATAACGGCGTTGCGATTATTAGTACATCAGCAGCCAGCGATATTGCCACCGACGTACCGAACCTGGATGACCCACAACGGCGCATTTTGGCAGCGACGATTGATGGTGTCAGAATTGTTAATCTCTACGTTCCCAACGGTCAAAGCGTTGAATCGGAAAAATACGCTTATAAACTCGACTGGCTGGAAAAAGTCACTGCTTATATTGCATCACAATTGGCAGAATATAAAGAGTTAGTCGTTCTAGGCGATTACAACATCGCCCCCGAAGACAGAGATTGCTATGACCCGGAAGCCTGGGGTGAAGACGTGTTATGCAGTAAACCTGAACGTGCTGCCTTCGAAAAATTAATCAGCCTTGGCCTGGTTGATACATTCAGACTATTTGAACAAGAAGATCGCTCCTTCAGTTGGTGGGATTATCGCCAAATGGCCTTTCGCCGCAAACGCGGTATGCGTATCGATCACGTTTTGGCGAATACAGCGCTGGCTGAAAAATGTACAGAAGGGTCTATCGACACCGAGCCACGGAAACTTGAGCGGCCATCAGATCATGCGCCAGTCATTGCTGTATTCGACAGATAAGTGATGATAAAAAAAACAGCTTACAAAGATGCGCGTGAATTTGTCACTAAAGATGGTTCAATCATTCGTGAGCTAATGCACCCTGCACACCATGCAGCACAAAACCAAAGTTTGGCCGAAGCCATTGTTCCACTAGGAACAACGACCTTATTGCATAAACACCATAAGACCGAAGAATTCTATTATATTCTCGAGGGCGAGGGTGAAATGGTGTTGGGGGGAAAAACTTTTAAAGTGATAGTCGGTGATACCATTTGCATAACAGTCAACACCTCACACCAAATTACTGCAACAGGAGATAGCGATTTACGTTTTCTTTGTCACTGTAGCCCGGCTTACTCAGATGATGATACGGAGCTGTTGTAGCACTTCTGAAAGCTCTGCGTACTACTACGTCGGAGTACGTTAAAAACGTATGAAAATACTATAGTGCATTCACTATTAAGCATGTGTGAAAGCCGCTGTTATCTTTAACGATGATAGTTGTTGGCCTTAGCACCATAATTCACGTCGTTTTAGTATTCCACATTATGAGCTACAGTGCATTATTGTTAGTCCATAGTGGCGGCAGTGTCTTGATAAAGGTAATAACTCAATATGAAAAAAATCGCTTTACTGCTTGGTCCGCTGTGCGCAATTTTTGTTCCTATTTTTGTTGACATAGCAGAACACCCGCAAGCGTCGTTTATGTTGGGTATAGGCATCTGGATGGTGCTGTGGTGGATTAGCGAGTGCGTGCCGCTGGCCGTCACAGCACTTATACCGCTGATCACGTTTCCTTTTACAGGTATTGCTACGGCACAAGAAATCGCGCCACGCTATATGACTAGCATTATGTTTTTATTTATTGGGGGGTTTCTCATTGCCCAAGCGATGGAACGCACGGGCTTGCATAAGCGTATTGCCTTGGCGATTTTATCACGCTGGCATGCGACGCCTATGCAATTGATCGCTGGGTTTATTATGACAACCGCTTTCTTGTCGATGTGGATATCCAATACCGCAACAACCATGCTCATGTTAACGATTGCTTTAGCGGTGTTATCACGTATCGATGGTTTAGATCTAGCCAAGCCGACGACGGCAACTTTCGCTACCACCTTGTTGTTATTAATTGCCTATGCTGCAAACCTCGGTGGTATGGCAACGCCTGTTGGCACCGTACCGAACCTTGTATTCATCGAGCTTATTGCGCAGCAGAGCGAATCGCTACGACCAACATTTTTACAATGGATGCTGGTTGGTGTGCCATTAACCCTGATTGGTTTAGTGTTACTAATGATTGTTGCTAAGTTCAAGGTGCGTAAACTGGAATGGTTCGTATCAGGGGAATTAAAAATTACAGAAGATTACGTAACGCTAGGACGCATGCGTGGCGAAGAAAAAGCCGTAGCGTGGGTGCTGGGATTGGCAGCGCTGGCCTGGATTACACGCAAAGGCTTGGTGTTAGATAGTTTTACTATTCCCGGATGGTCGTCTTTATTGCCATACCAAGGTATTGATGATGGCACGGTTGCCGTTGTTGCGGCGTTTAGTTTATTTATATTGCGAACGCATGATGGCAGTGCCATTCTTGGTAAAGAGGCATTTACACGACTGCCGTGGGGAATATTAATATTGTTAGGTGGTGGTTTTGCGCTCGCGACCGGCGTGCAAAATTCAGGGCTTTCCTCATGGATTGGTGAGAGCTTACATTTCTTTTCAGGCATCTCGTTTATTTGGGTTTTATTAGCGGTCGCGGTATTAATGATCTTTCTCACCGAGATAACCAGCAACACGGCCATTACCCAAGTAATGTTACCCATTTTAGCTGCCTTGGCCTTGGGCGCGAATTACGATATGACGATGTTAATGCTGACCGCAACCTTTGCTGCTTCATGCGCCTTTATGTTGCCAGTAGCAACGCCCCCTAATGCCATTGTTTTTGCATCCGATCGTATCCCTATGCAAACCATGGTGCGCACTGGGGTGATGTTAAATTTATTAATGCCTATCGTTATCGTCAGCGTGCTTTGGTCATTGCGTGGCCTATTGCCGTCTTAGCCTATTTACCGTCGTGTGATTGCACAGTGACCTGGAGCCAGTGTGCTAAAATAAAATCATGATAGATCAACTACATACAGCAAATGACGGCTCGCTGACGGATCTGGAGTTGGCGCGTTTTCGGCGCGATGGCTATCTTGTTGTGCGTAACATGGTTGAGTGTGAAACGCTTGCAGCGATGTCAGCCTACGTCGATGCAGCCTTGTCACCTTTAATCGCGCCGGCCGAGTTTGAAGCCGATGTGCAGTATCCGGGCGCGCCGGCTGATCGCCATGCTTCGGGTGGGGCAACCCCAAGACGCTTATTGAGTGCCTATACGCGTGACAAAGCATTTCGTGACTGGGCACACTCGCCTGAATTAACCCAATATGTTGCTCAGCTATTGAATTCAAAACAATTAGTGCTTTCGCAAAACCACCATAATTGCATTATGACCAAGCATCCCGGTTATAGCAGCTCGACCTCGTGGCATCAGGATATGCGTTACTGGTCTTTTGATAAACCTGAACTGATTACCGCCTGGCTGGCATTGGGTGAAGAACGACAAGACAATGGTGGCATGGCTGTGTTGCCAGGGTCGCATACTTTGAATTTAGATCGTGGGCGTTTAGACAGCGCCTTATTCTTGCGTACTGATCTTGAGCAAAATCAAGCCTTACTTAATACTCAGATAGTCGCTTTACTGAATCCAGGTGATGTCTTATTTTTTGATTGCAAGCTGTTTCATGCGGCTGGCCGTAATCATAGCGATGCGATCAAGAAATCACTGGTGTTCACCTATCATGCTGCTGATAATCATCCGATTATTGATACACGCTCTGATACCACGCCAGGTATTATTATCGATGTATCGTTATTGCCCTGCTTATCACCTTAATCATTATTATAGAGTACCTTGCTTCATGTCTTATAAAGTTGAGCTAAAGCCCAGCGAACAAAACTTTACTATTGATGAAGGCGAATCACTCATCGATGCCGCACATCGACAAGGCATTCATTTACCTTATAGTTGTCGTGACGGAACCTGTGGCACCTGTAAAGGTAAAGTGATTCGTGGCGAAGTAAATCATCATCACTACAGCCCCCAGGCCTTATCAGAGCAAGAGCGTGAAGAGGGCATGGCCTTATTTTGTCAGGCACGCGCGTGTTCCGATTTGGTGTTAGAAGTTGATCTTAGCAACTCTAATATACAGCGTTTGCCGAGTCGCGTTGATCAGATAGATCACCTTGCACATGATGTCATGCGTTTATTTCTTAAATTACCGACCGGCAAAAAACTCAACTATATCGCTGGTCAATACATTGACATTATCATGAGTGATAGTCGTCACCGTACCTATTCCATTGCCAATGCGCCGCGTGATGATGGCATGATCGAATTGCATATTCGTAACGTCGAAGGTGGCCGTTTCTCCGATTTCGTTTTTCATCATCTCGAACAAAAAACCATCCTGCGCATAGAAGGCCCCATGGGCGCCTTTTATTTACGCCAGGATTCAACGCGCCCTATGTTGCTGGTAGCAGGTGGAACTGGCCTTGCGCCGATCAAAGCTATCATTGAAGCGGCACAGCAAGCAGGTGACAGACGAAAAATTATTTTGTATTGGGGGGTACGCTCACAACGCGATCTCTATTTTCAAGATACCATCGAACAATGGGCAGAGCAAAAACACTTTACCTCTATCCTCGTGCTATCAGAACCAGAGGATGATTGGCAAGGGCGCAGTGGCTTTGTTCATGAGGCAGTATTAGACGACATCACTGATTTAGCCCAATACGATGTGTATGCAGCCGGGCCACCTATTATGGTTAGTGCTGTACGTAGCCGTTTTTTAGCAGCAGGCTTACCCGAGCCCCAACTCTTTCACGATGCTTTTGAGTGGGCATTAGACTAGAAATAAAGTATCAATGTGTGAAACATGAAAGCCATAAGAAATTCCAAAATAACTTTAAAACCTTTTGAGGAAGTGGATCTGGCCGATTTTGTGGAAGCTACTCGGGAAAGTGTGAGTAGCGTTGGTATATGGATGTCATGGTGTCACGAAAAATATTCTAAAAATGATGCTCGGTTATGGTTTGAATCGTGTAGACGTAATATAGACAATAAATCTGCTTACGATATAGGTATATTTTTAGCGCAAACAGGACAATTGGTTGGGGGTGTCGCTATCAATCGCATTGATTATGAGCATCAGATGGGAAACATTGGTTATTGGGTCAGAGAATCCTTTCAAAATCAAGGTATCGCTTCGTGTGCTATGGGGCTTATCAAACAGTTCGGTTTTGGCTGCCTTGGTTTAACCAGATTAGAGATAATAGTGTTGGAGGCTAATGGCATTAGCCGTAAGGTTGCAGAGAAGTCTGGTGCTAAGTTTGAATGGCTTGCTAAAAATCGATTGGTTCACGATGGGCAGCCAACAGCCGCTATGGTTTACTCTTTACTTCCTTAACCAGGCTAACAAATTAAAAAAATGTGTCTACAGGTGCTTAGCGCAAGCTAGGCAATGACGTATTCGTCGCCCGCTCCAGTCCAAGCTTATACGAGGTATTGGCCTGTTCTGCTTCACCTAGTTCATTATAGACTTTGGCAATGAGTTGGTAGGCTTGCGGCCCGGCGCCTTGGTTAATGCCGCGCTGTAGGTAATCCCTTGCTTTAGCCCACATTTGATTGGCGATAGCGAGGCGTCCCAGGGCAATAAACAGCGTCGGTGTTTCGTGTTCGTCGCCGAGCCATTTTTCGGCATGGGCCATTTGCGTGAGCACTTCGGCCCCGTGGAGTTGGCCGTAAAGATCAACCAGTTGATTGTTGCTGCCATGGCGATTGATTTGTCGGTCGATTAATTGCACGGCCTTGTCAATATCACCACAGCTTGCGAGGTGTTGGGCGTAGCTTGCTGCCATATCACTATCTTGTTTTAGGCCTTTTGGTATGCGTTGCCATACGCTGTTGAGATGGTTGACATCATTTGTAGTGCCAGCGCTGATTAATAATTGTTGATGTGCTGTTTTTTGCCATTGATCGCATTCCTTGTCGGGCATGACGCGATATTTTCTAACCAGTGGCAGTAGTTCAATAAGTCGTTCCCAGTCTTTTAATTCGATATAAAGGCGCGCTAATAATTTAATGATCAACGTATTTTTGGGCGACTCGGCGTGTAGTCGTTTTAAAGTTGCCAGTGCCTGTTCATACTGACCTTGGTTGAGCTGTAACTCGGCTTGGGTAATGCCAATGGTCATATCAACCGAAGGGTCGAGTTGATGAGCCATTTTAAGGTAACGGTCGCGACGTTCGTGGGCGCCTTGCTGTTGCGCGGCACGGGCAGCGGAAATATAGTTTAGTGCGGGTTTGTCGCAATCGCTAACACGGTTTAGCAATAACTGTTCAGCCTTCTGCCATTGGCCAGAGTTCAGTGCGATCATGCCACGTACCATATATTGATTAGCCTTGTCGTGTTTTCTATTTTCTGACCAACGCGATATTTTTTTCGGCGCTTTGCGTATGACACCTAAAACGCGGAACAAGGCATAAAATATGACAAAGGCAATGACTGCAACAACAAGGAGTACGGCAACGCTGGTTTCGACGGTGTAGTTTTGAATGCTCAACACGACATGGCCAGGGTCGTCTTTGATCAATAGTGCGATAGCGACACCGACAGTAAGAGCAATTAAGGCATAAATCAGCAGTTTCATAATAATTATTCCGCGCTATTATTTTGCTGCTGTTGCCAGGTACGCAAGGCGTCAAGCGAGGCGGAAATATCGGGTATTATCGCAGTGAGTTCGATTTGGCCTAATTCGTTGAGCGTGTCTTTAACAGCGTTGCGTTGGGCATTGTTGTCAAAATATTCAAGCAGCCAGTCATGGGCGATTTCAAGACTTTGTTTGTAGGTGGCTTCATCCCCTTGCACCAGTGACAGTCGTGCACTTTCCAATTTAAGGCGCAGATTTTGATAGATCAGCGCACGTTGGTCTGGTGTGAGCAGTGGGTTGCTAGCATCACTGCCACGTTCACGAATGACGACTAATTGTTTAATTGCTTGCCATACTGTGTTTAAACCGTTGCGCCAGCCTGCTGTGCTTTCTTCTGCTTCTTGCCCCAATGGCGAGATGATTTTTGTCGTGGTGATTTTGGTGATACTTTCAGATTGGCCAGCTAGTGAGAGCTCGTCAACGCGTGATTGCATGCTGGCAAGGGTTAAGGCCGCGCCAGCGACATCAATAACTTGCACTGATTGTAGCTGTGTGATTTCATCGGCAATGATTGAGCGCACATTGAGCAGGGTGGGGTCACCACTTTCACGCAGGCGTTGATCGGCGTTGCGCAAGGCGACAATGCTGCCACTGACATTGCCACCGAGCTGTAATTGTTGGTTGGCAATTGATAACAAATATTTTGCTTCGGCAATTAGCCAGCCTGTTTTTGGATTGATATTCAACTTGCTGTGCAATGTGGCAAGAGTCTCAGCAAGGTGTTCGGTACTGGATGTTGCTGTATCCACAGTCGTTGCTAATGTGTTGAGTTGTTTATTGTTCTCGCTGAGCTTGATAGTAAACTCGTCGTTGATTGCGCTGATTCGAGTATCCAGTTGTGCTTGGCTGGATTGATTTTGTGTGTTTACGGCTTGTTCAAACGCCTGTTTGCTTTGTTGTAGTTGTTGCCATAACCATACTGTACCACCTGCCGCGACGAACGCAATGAGCAAGGCCAGTAGGGCGATGAGGGTGGCAAGTGAGTTGCCTTGTGTTGATTTTTCGTCTGGTTTTTTGTTAGACACGACAGCTTCTGTTATTGCTTCTATTTCAGCCGATTGATTTTGATCGGTAGTGTCATCTGCTGTTATACCGCTGTTAATGTCGATGTTTGTTGCTGGTGTAGTAGTTTGTTTTTTTCTGCTCACGCTTGTGGCCTCGCTTTGTTTTGCCACCAGCTGGCGATGGTGGTAACCATTGCATCGTCGCTAGGTTCTGGGCTAACGACGATGTCGTAAGTAAAACCCAATTCACGAGCGAGCTTGGCCGTTCGCTGACTATTGCTCGCCAAGGCTGTGCTAAATAACCAGTCTTTATCGTCAGACAGTGTAATCAAATTACGCAGACCCTGTTGGCTTGTTACCGTAATAATATCGCAATTTAAATCAATATTAACGGAGCATAAGCGTTGTTTGGGCAGCACGCGCTGATAGACTTCGATATACGTGACTTTGGCGCCACGTTGACGCAGTGTATCGGCAAGCAAAGTGCGTCCACCAATACCGCGAATAATTGCAATTTGTTTACCCTCAACGCTATGCAATAACGGTGACTCGAGCAAGGACTCGGTATTGAAGCCCTGTTTGGGTAATACGTCAACGGTTATTCCATGAGCGCGCAGATTGGCCGCTGTTTTATTGCCGACTGCGGCGACCATAAGGCTGACTGGCAGGCCATTTGGCCAATGCGGCAAGGCGTATTGCACTGCATTGGTGCTAACAAAAATGACAATATCGTACTGATCGATTGTTGCTAGCTGTTGATTTTGTGTGGGACTATTTTCGATTGCTTTAATGGTAATGACGGGAAAGCGTATGGCTGTACCGCCGGCGTCTTCGATTAAACGGCAAAAGTTTTCGGCCTGGTGCGCTGGGCGTGTCACCAACACTGAAAGCTTGTTCAGGGTATTGCTTGCTATCAATGGTTGCTATGCAGTTCGGCGAGTATTGCTCTCGCGCCACGGCTAAGGAGGTCGTTGGCTAATTCAATGCCGAGTTTTTCAGCGTCATCGCGATGTCCACTGACGCTGCCGCTGATAATTTCAGAGCCGTCACTGCGAGCGACCAGGCCGCGCAAGGTGAGGGTGTCGCCAGCAAGGGTGGCATGACCGCCAATAGGCACTTGGCAGCCACCTTCGAGGCGGTGATTCATAGCGCGTTCGGCGCGTACGCATACGGCGCTATCAGCGTGATTAAGCACAGCAATCAGGCTTTCGATTTCACTGTCGTTGTTGCGACATTCAATGCCAATGGCACCTTGACCAATAGCAGGCAGGCTGAGGTCAGTCGCCATATATTCAGCAATGCGTTGATTCAAGCCAAGCCGGGTTAAGCCAGCGCTGGCCAGGATGATGGCATCGTAGTGGCCATCATCGAGTTTTTGCAAACGGGTGCCGACGTTACCACGCAGGTCTTTAATGATGAGATCAGGCCGCTTAGCCAATAATTGGGACTGGCGACGTAGACTTGATGTACCAACACAGGCGCCTTGCGGTAGATCGGCAAAGCATTTGTAAGTATTCGAGACAAAGGCGTCACGCGGATCTTCGCGATCAAGGATAACTGGCATATGCAGACCATCGGGTAACTCGACCGGCACATCTTTAATTGAGTGGACGGCAATATCGGCATCGCCTTCGAGCAGGCCGACTTCGAGTTCTTTAACGAACAGGCCTTACCGCCGACCTTAGCCAGTGGTGTG
>JAESQP010000055.1 GCA_016765075.1 Gammaproteobacteria bacterium | reverse complement strand
AGTCACTATGAAATGGTGGAATGACCTTTGGTTAAATGAGAGTTTTGCCACTTATATGGCCTCTTTAGCCCTCTATGAGGCCACTGAATTCAAAGAGGCCTGGCGTGGTTTCAATGGCACAAAGCAGTGGGCCTATTGGCAAGATCGCGCCCGAAGGAAGTGCCCCCGTGTCAAGCACGGGGCAGGCTCTTGGGGTACAACGAAGAGTTGGAAGATTTCAGCCGCCAAGGTCGTGTTCCACGAATTGATCAGAGGCTCCCAAGTATTTTATCCAGCAATCGGCTTGGCAGGATACGTTTTAATAGAGCAAATAAGTAGGTTGGAAAAGTCACGGCATAATGATTTTTTGGTCGGCGACTTTCCAGCGCGTGGATGACTTTTTTTACTACGGCATCAGGAGGTAGTGTAAACGGTACTGCTGCCCCTGCTTTTTGTAAACGTTCCACCATAGCTTGATAGATTTTTTTGTGGAAGCTATTTTCTGCATTGATGTTTTTTTGGTACATGGCTAGAGAGTTGGCACGAAAACGCGTGCTAATCGGGCCTGGTTGAATTGAAGAGACGTAAATACCACTGCCCTGCAATTCCAGGCGTAGCGTATCGTTAATGCCTTCCAGAGCATATTTGCTAGCGTTATAAGCACCACGGTATTTTAGCGCGATAAAGCCAAGTATTGAACTGCATTGAATAATGCGACCATAGCCTTGTTTGCGCATAATAGGTATCACCAGGTTGGTGAGTTCCACGGTGCCAAAAAGATTAGTCTCAAATTGTTGGCGCAAGACATCACGGCTTAAATCTTCGACTGCACCGGGTTGGCCATACGCTCCGTTATTAAACAAGGCATAAAGTTCGCCATTGGTTTGCGCTAAAACTTGTTGTAGTGCGTTTTGAATAGAGTCGCTATGAGCAAGGTCGAGTTGCACTGTGTTGAGTCCTTCTCTTTTTAATTTCTCAACATCTTCCATTTTGCGTGCGCTGGCGAAAACACGGTAGCCGCGCTTAGATAAGCTTTTGGCAGTGGCGTAGCCAATACCGCTAGAGCAACCCGTAATCAGTATGCTACGTGCCCCCACGCCTTCGCGGGGGCAGGCTCTCGGAGTGTTATGTATCGATGCTGTCATCACTGCTATGTTTCTTTTCTTCCTGTTGCAATTGCCACATGTGATCGTAGTGCCCCTTCATGGCGAGTAGTTGCTGGTGCGTGCCACGTTCGATGATACGGCCTTTTTCCATAACCAGTATTTGATTGGCGCTGATAATAGTAGACAGGCGGTGGGCGATAACCAGTGTTGTATGGTTGGTGGAAACTTCGGTCAAGGCACTTTGAATGGCGCGTTCGGATTTTGAGTCTAATGCTGAGGTGGCTTCATCAAATACTAATATTTTAGGGTTCTTTAAGATCGTGCGGGCAATGGCCACACGTTGTTTTTCGCCGCCTGATAATTTCAGTCCGCGTTCGCCAACCATAGTGTCATAACCATCAGGCATGGATTCAATGAACTCATGGATATGAGCAAGTTTGGCTGCTTCAAAAATTTCATTACGCTCGGCATCAGGTTTGGCGTAGGCAATATTGTAATAAATGGTATCGTTAAATAACACAGTGTCTTGTGGCACGATGCCAATATTGTTGCGCAAACTATGTTGTGTGACATGACGAATATCTTGACCATTAATAGTGATGGCGCCATCATTGACATCGTAAAAGCGGAACAGCAGACGTACTAGCGTTGATTTGCCTGATCCGCTGGTGCCGACTACTGCTACGGTGTGACCAGCAGGAATTTTAAAATCGATATCGAACAGTATTTGTCGTTCTGTCTGATAAGAAAAATTGATCTTTTTAAACGCTACACTGCCATTGGCAATATCAAGGTCATTGGCATCGTCTTTGTCTTCAATTTCCTGATGTTTGTTGAGCAAGGTAAACATCTTTTCCATGTCGGTGAGCGAGTTTTTGATCTCGCGATAAACAAAACCGAGAAAATTAAGCGGGATAAAGAGCTGTAATAGATAGGCGTTAATCAGCACGAAATCACCGAGCGTTAATTCCTCTTTAACGATGCCATCACTAGCGAGAAAGAGCAGGGCGGTAATGCCTATGGTGATAATTGCGCCTTGCACCATATTCAATAGCGATAAGGAACTTTGACTTTGTATGGCGGCTTTTTCCCACACCATCATGTTTTCATCGTAACGTTGGCTCTCAAAGTCTTCGTTACCAAAGTATTTAACGGTTTCGTAATTAATCAGGCTATCGATGGCCTTGGTATTAGCTTTGGAGTCCATTTCGTTCATGGTGCGGCGAAATTTTAAGCGCCATTCGGTAATCACCAACGTTAAGGTGATGTAAATGCTAACGGTGACAAAGGTAATAATGGCAAAGATAGGGTCGTAATAAATCAATAAAATGACCGTGACCAGGCCAATTTCGAGTAATGTTGGCAAGATGTTAAACAGCATAAAGTTGAGCACAAAGCTGATGCCTCGGCTGCCACGTTCGATATCACGCGAAACTCCGCCTGTTTGGCGTTCAAGATGAAAACTTAAGGCTAGGGTGTGAAGATGACGAAACACTTTGATAGCAATGCGTCTAATGGCGCGTTGCAGTACTTTGGCAAAGATCAGGTCACGCAATTCGCCAAAGATAGCGGCTATTAGCCTGACGAGGCCATAGCCCATAAGCAGCCCGACAGGCAAAGCGATAAGGATGTTTTGGCTGCGGTCGAGAGCGTCGACGATCTCTTTGAGTATCAGTGGCAGGCCGACACTGGCCAGTTTGGCAACGACCAGGAAGGCCATGGCGAGTATGACGCGAGCGCGGAATTCCCATAAAAAAGGCAGTAGGCTAGCGAGTGTATGCCAGTTTTTTCGGCGTGATTCGGGCATGTCGGTGCTACCTGGCTATTATTTTGTGGGAGGCTGATATGGCTATTTTGGGGGTTTCCCCGTCCTTTGTATATAATGATCAGCTAACTTCAAATAATATTGAATACCGCCGAGGTTGTTATGCCGTTTTACGAGTACCAATGCCAGTCCTGTGGACACCAATTGACCAAAATGCAAAAAGCTAGCGCTGATGCGCTGACCGATTGCCCGGAATGCAATAAGCCAGAACTTCAGAGGTTAGTCTCTGCGCCACGTATTTCTAAGGGTGACACCTGGCTTAAGTCACCAACGCTGGGTCGTCACAACAAAGAAAGTTTTATGGATAACGATGCCAAGTATTCCAAACAAATGCATGATGACGAATACAATAGTAAGACTCTGGGGCCGCCAAAGCCGCCTCATGGTTCTGATCCCACTGACCCAAAAGGTATTCGTTTTAAAGATGATCCATCGCCAAAGCCTGTAGCCAGTACAACGAAGCAGCCCAAGGGAGCGTAGCGCTCTGAGGGCTCCTTGGGAGCCTCTGATGTGTCATGGAACACGACTTTGGATCTGAAATCTTCCAACTCTTCGGCGCCAATCTTGCCAATAGCCCCGCTATTGACTGCGATTTGCGTCTTGATCTGAAATATTTTAGGCACAATCTCGCTGTCCCAGACACATCAGAAGCTCCCTTGGTGTTGCGCTAAATGATTGCGCGCCGTACCATCATCGCCGATCACTTTAAGCAAGTTTTTTACTCTTACTATTTACCTAAAGGAAGCCGTGATGCGTAGCCATTACTGCGGCGAACTCAACGCCTCTAATATAGACCAACAAGTCAGCCTGTGTGGCTGGGTACATAACCGCCGCGATCATGGCGGCGTGATCTTCGTTGACCTGCGTGATCGTGATGGCTTAACCCAGATCGTTTTTAACCCTGATAATATCGATAGCTTTGCTATTGCCGAGCGCGTGCGCAGTGAATTTGTCTTAAAGGTCGAAGGTATCGTTCGTCGTCGTCCTGAAGGTACTGAAAACTCAGGCTTGGCGACGGGTGAGATTGAAGTGCTCAATCAACGTGTCACGATTTTAGCCAGCTCCGATGTGCCAGCGATACCCGTCGATGACGAAACCGAAGTGAGTGAAGATAATCGTCTGCGTTATCGCTATCTCGATTTGCGTCGCTCAATGATGCAAAATCGTTTGCGCAAACGCTCAGAGCTGACGAATAGCTTGCGTAATTGGTTGGCTGATGAGGGGTTTTTAGAAATCGAAACGCCGATTTTGACTAAATCGACACCCGAAGGTGCGCGTGATTACTTGGTGCCAAGTCGCACACATCAAGGCGAATTCTTTGCGCTGCCGCAATCGCCACAGTTGTTTAAACAATTGTTGATGATGTCGGGCATGGATCGTTATTACCAAGTTGCACGTTGTTTTCGCGACGAAGACCTACGTGCTGACCGGCAACCAGAATTTACCCAGCTCGATATCGAATTATCCTTTGTTGACGAGGACACCATCATGACCATGATGGAAGAAATGATTCGTCAGGCTTTTGCCAAGGTTATGAATATACCATTACCAAACCCGTTTCCACGCATGCCGTATGACGAAGCCATGCAGCGTTTTGGTAGTGATCGCCCTGATTTACGTGTATCACTGGAACTCATCGAAGTCAGCGATTTAATGCGCGATGTTGAGTTCAAAGTCTTTTCCGGGCCAGCGAAAAACCCCAATGGTCGTGTCGCTGCGCTGCGCGTACCGCAAGGCGGCAAACTCAGCCGCAAAGACATTGATGGCTATACCAAGTATGTGGGTCAGTACGGTGCCAAAGGTTTGGCCTATATTAAGGTCAATGAGATCGCCAAAGGCGTCGAAGGGTTGCAATCACCGATTCTGAAATTCTTGCCTGACGATATCGTCATGCAAATCATGTCAGCAACCGAGGCGGCCGATGGCGACATTGTTTTCTTCGGCGCCGATAAAGCCAAAGTGGTTAATGAAGCTTTGGGTGCATTACGCGTTAAAGTTGGTCATGACCTTGGTTTGGTAGAAGAGGGTTGGCAGCCATTATGGGTCACCGAATTTCCCCTATTTGAAGCCGATGATGCAGGCGGTTGGCATGCACTGCACCATCCGTTTACCGCGCCATCAGTCGATAGTATCGACCAGCTCAAGGCCGACCCCGGCGCCGCCAAATCTCGCGCCTATGACATGGTTCTCAATGGTACGGAGCTCGGTGGCGGCTCTATTCGTATTCACGACACCGCGATGCAATCAGCCGTATTGGAATTGCTCGGTGTCGGTGAAGCAGAAGCCAAAGAGAAATTTGGCTTCTTGCTCGATGCCTTGCGCTACGGTTGTCCGCCACACGGTGGACTGGCCTTTGGCCTGGATCGCCTTGCTATGCTGATGCTGGGTGCCAACTCAATACGCGATGTGATCGCCTTTCCAAAAACACAAAGTGCCAGTTGTTTGTTAACGGACGCGCCGAGTTTGGTGGCGCCTGAACAGCTGCGAGAACTGGGCGTAAAGTTGGCGAAAAAACCGAGTGTTGAAGATCAAGGATGAGTATAACTACTTACCCCTGGCTCGAATGAAAGTAGCCATTCGTCATTCCGGCTAAAAGACTGCTGGAATGACGGACACTGGGTCTGCGCCAAGGTGGGTGAGTAGTTATGGATGAGCAGACTAAAACGCCTATTTTTAGGTTAAGCTAAGATTAAGCGATTGTTTTATATAATGTTTTATTTATCCTCACAGATATAGGCCGACAGGTGTTTTGATGACAACAGCCCTACCCGTACAGCAGTTTAGTGAGTTAGACGTGGCAACGTGTGATGAGCGCATTGGCGTAGCAAAGGCCAAGTTGGGTGATAAGCTGGTTATTCTTGGTCACCATTACCAGCGTGATGAAGTCTATCGTCATGCCGATGTCACTGGCGATTCGCTCAAGCTGTCACAGTATGCAGCCAAGTCACAAGCTGACTACATTGTCTTTTGTGGCGTCAACTTTATGGCCGAAGTCGCCGATGTGTTATCGCGTCCTGATCAAATCGCCATGTTGCCTGATTTGGCTGCCGGTTGTTCCATGGCAGATATGGCCAATCTTGCTCAAGTTGAGCGCGCATGGCGCGAGTTGGCAACGGTACTTGATCCTGATGAAACCATTACACCCGTTACCTATATTAATTCTGCTGCTGACCTAAAAGCGTTTTGCGGTCGTCATGGCGGTATTGTTTGTACCTCAACCAATGCCAGTGATGTTATCGACTGGAGTTTTAAACAGCGTGAAAAGGTGCTGTTCTTCCCCGATGAGCATTTAGGCCGTAATACCGCTGATCGTATGGGCATTCCCTTTGATAAAATGGCGGTGTGGGACTATAACCAGCCTATGGGCGGTTTAACACCAGACGAAATTCGCAACGCCAAAGTGTTGTTATGGAAAGGCTTTTGTTCAGTGCATCAAATGTTTAAAGCAAAACACATTGATGCTTTTTTAGCCAAATACCCGAATGCCAAAATTATTGCCCATCCCGAGGCTAGCTATGAAGTCTGCCAGCGTGCCGATGAAGTTGGCTCGACTGAATATATTATCAATACTGTTAACGCCTCACCAGCTGGAACACGTTGGTTGGTAGCGACGGAATTGAACCTAGTCAATCGCCTTAACGAGCAGAACCCAGACAAAGATGTGCACTTTATGTCACCCATGATCTGCATGTGTTCAACCATGTTTCGTATTAATCCACAGCAATTATTGTGGGTGTTAGAAAACCTGGTCGCAGGCAATGTCGTTAATCGCATTACAGTGCCAGCAGAAGAGGCCGAGTATGCACGTTTAGCACTGCAACGCATGTTTGATGTGTCAGTGGCGCTTGACTAAAATTTCATAGCCTCTAAACGCTGTGGCTGAATTACAAGGTGGTGTCGTCGTCCTCACTCACGGCGTATTAATGAGTGGCGGCATTATGTCGCGGTTGCAAACGCATATCGAACGTGCAGGTTGGCAGACTGCCATCTTTAACTACCCCTCACGAACAAAAACGGTTGCTGAAAACGCGCAAGCTTTAGCCTGGTTTTTGCGTAAGTTTCGTGGCCAAGCCATTTATCTTGTTGCGCACAGTTTGGGTGGTCGTGTCTGTTTAACGTGTTTACAAGACCATCCAGAGTTTAATGTGCGACGTTTTATTGCTATCGGCACGCCGTTTTTGGGCAGTGATGTGGCCAAAACCCTGTCTCGCTATCAACTTGGGCGTTGGCTATTGGGCGAAAGCATTGCTGAGGGTGGCCTGACCACTGTTGCGGCTGATTGGCAAGGTGAGGCAGATATTGGCGTGATTGCTGGGTCTTCCCGGGTAGGCGTGGGTTTTATCACAGGCGGGCTACGGCGACCGCATGATGGCACGGTCACCGTGGCATCGACCAAACTGCCTGGCCTGGCTGACCATACTGTTGAGCCGCATTCGCACACCTTATTGCTTTATTCTGAATATGTGGCGATCCAAGTTATCCATTTTATTGATCACGGCTTTTTTAAACAGGATTAGATCTTGTTCCCCCCTTAATCAAGATGGCTAGCAATGGTAAGCTTGTCTAATTATTCAATAAGCTAAAGAAGAGTTCATGGCCGGACACAGTAAATGGGCGAATATTCAGCATCGCAAGGGCGCGCAAGATAAAAAGCGCGGCAAAGTTTTCACCAAATTAATTCGAGAAATTACTGTTGCAGCACGTGCAGGCGGCGGTGATGTGGCGGCTAACCCACGGCTGCGTCTGGCGATCGATAAGGCGCTCGCTGCCAACATGACTAAAGATACAATTGAACGTGCGGTCAAACGTGGTTCAGGTGATATCGATGGTGAAAATTACGAAGAAGTGCGTTATGAGGGCTACGGCCCAGGTGGTACAGCAGTATTGGTCGATTGTATGACCGATAACCGTAATCGCACCGTGGCTGAAGTGCGTCATGCTTTTAGCAAGCATGGCGGCAATCTTGGTACGGCGGGTTCAGTGGCTTATCTTTTTAGCCAAATTGGGGTGCTGATCTACCCACCAAAAAGCGATGAAGAAGCAATTATGGAGCAGGCGCTCGAAGCCGGTGCCGAGGATGTGGTAAACCAGGATGATGGTTCAATCGAAGTGGTCACTAGCGCTGAAGATTTTGCCAGTGTCAGCGCCGTCATGACAACAGCAGGTCTTGCGCCAGCGATGGCCGAGGTGACCATGCGTGCCTCGGTCGCAGCAGGCCTGGATTTTAGTGGAGCTGAAAGTCTAATGAAGTTAATTGACCGATTGGAAGATCTCGATGATGTGCAAGATGTTTATTCTAATGCCGAGATTTCTGACGAGATCATGGCTCGCCTGGATAGTTAGTGCGCGTACTAGGTATTGACCCTGGCTCACGCATTACCGGTTACGGTATCATCGAGGTGAGCGGTAGTAATAGCCGCTACATTGATTGTGGTTGTATTCGCACGGGCGAGGCTACGCTGCCACAGCGTTTAAAAATTATTTTTGCCAGCCTTAGCGAGATTATTGCTGATATGCAGCCTGACACAGTAGCGATCGAATCAGTGTTTATGAATCGCAATGCGGACTCAGCCTTGAAGTTAGGGCGCGCGCAAGGCGCGGCTATGTGTGCGGCCGTTAGTCAGGATCTGGATGTAACCGAATATACCCCGGCGCAAGTGAAACAAGCCGTGGTGGGTAAAGGTAATGCCGCCAAAGAACAAATTCAGCACATGGTGAAAATATTGCTGGGTCTGTCTAAAAGCCCACAGGCCGATGCCTCTGATGCTTTGGCTGTTGCGCTAACGCATATTCATACCAGCCAGACGCTAAATAAAATTAAGCAAGTGAGTGCGGCACGACAAGGACGTATGCGATGATTGCCCAATGATTGCACAACTGCGTGGTAAATTGTTAAGCAAGCAGCCACCGGCAATATTGTTAGATGTCAATGGTGTCGGTTATGAAGTGCAAGCGCCAATGTCGACTTTTTACGTCTTGCCTGCCATTGATCAAGAGATTGTAATCCATACACATATGGTGGTGCGCGAAGATGCGCAGCTACTTTATGGCTTTGCCAGTTTGCAAGAACGCGCTTTGTTTCGAAACTTGATCAAGGTCAATGGCGTCGGCGCTAAATTAGCCCTGACGATTCTCTCTGGTGTTTCAGTGAGTGACTTTAAGCACTATGTCATGGAGGATAACAGCGCAGCTTTAATACGTTTGCCTGGTATTGGTAAAAAAACCGCCGAGCGTTTAATCATCGAAATGCGTGACCGTATGGGTGATGTTGTAGGTGAGGGTGGCGCATCTGCACCATCGGCAGCCACGTCGGGTGTTGCTGATAGTCCGCTGGCCGATGCCGTTAGCGCCTTGATTGGTTTGGGCTATAAACCACAAGATGCCAGCCGTATGGTGCGGCAGATCGATGATGATGGCCTGGCTAGCGAAGAGATTATTCGTCGTGCCTTGCAGCTGGCGATTGCCTAGGGATGTTCTACTGAATTCATGAATGAACATATCGAATCTGACCGGCTTATTAACGCTGATGCGACTAACGAAGAGCGCCGCATTGAGCTATCAATACGGCCACGTAGTTTAGCCGAGTATGTTGGCCAGCCCGTTGTCTGTGAACAGATGGAGATTTTTATCGAGGCCGCACGTCGTCGTGGTGGCGCACTCGATCATACCTTGGTATTTGGTCCGCCAGGCTTGGGCAAAACCACGCTGGCACACATTATTGCCGCAGAAATGGGTGCCAACATCCGCGAGACCTCTGGCCCGGTGTTAGAGAAGGCCGGTGACTTGGCGGCCATGTTGACTAATCTTGAACCACATGATGTGCTATTTATCGATGAGATACGTCGTCTGAGCCCGGCCATTGAAGAAATTTTGTATCCAGCAATGGAAGATTATCAGCTCGATTTAATGATTGGTGAAGGGCCGGCTGCACGTTCAATCAAATTGGATTTGCCGCCGTTTACTCTGGTTGGCGCGACGACACGTGCAGGCATGTTGACCTCTCCCTTGCGTGATCGTTTTGGTATCGTGCAACGGCTTGAGTTTTATTCAAAAGAAGACCTGTGTTTTATCGTTGGCCGTTCGGCGGATATTTATGCTGTGCCAATGGCGCCGCAAGGTGCCGATGAGATTGCGTGTCGCTCACGTGGTACACCGCGTGTTGCTAATCGTCTATTACGACGCGTACGCGATTATGCTGAGGTTAAGGCAGATGGGCGTATAAACCGTGAAATTGCTGCGGCAGCGCTCGACATGCTCAAAGTTGATGCTAATGGGTTTGATGCCATGGATCATCGTTTACTTGAAGCCATTGTCAAAAAATTTGACGGTGGTCCAGTGGGTGTTGATAGCCTGGCTGCGGCTATTGGTGAAGAACGCAGCACAATAGAAGATGTTTTGGAGCCGTATTTAATTCAGCAGGGCTTTATGATGCGTACCTCGCGTGGTCGTGTTGCAACACAGAGTAGCTATCATATGTTTGGGTTAAACGCCCCCTCGGGGGGTAATGCGCCAAAACAGACTGAGCAACCGGCATTGGAGCTCTAAGTAACAGAGTTTGTTTTGTCGGCAGGTGTTTCATGAAAATACGGACAGCGGTAGTGTTGTTTATCACGCTACATTTAATGTTGATGGAGCAAGTGCGAATTGCGTTCTTGTACTATGAAAAGACTAATGATTGAGGAGCGTGTCGAGTGAATACTGATATGTCGCTGATTGCTCTGGTCGCAGAGGCCAGTGTTGTCGTGCAGTTGGTTATGTTGGTGTTGGTGCTGGCATCGATGGCATCATGGAGCATTATTTTTCATAAGGCGCGTGCAGTCAAAAAAGCCACCAAAGCTGCTGATGATTTCGAAGGCAGCTTTTGGTCTGGCGGTGAGCTCAATACCCTTTATAGAAAACTGACATCCAGTAATAAGCAATCGCATGGCATGGAGGCCATGTTCGAATCTGGCTTTAAAGGTTTTTTGCGTTTGCGTAAGCAACAAAACGCCGACCCGGAAGCGATGGTTGAAGCGGCGCAGCGTGCTATGCGTGTCACCATGAGCAAAGAGATTGATGCGCTTGAGCGCAATCTGCCGTTTCTCGCCACTGTGGGTTCGACCAGCCCGTATATTGGCTTGCTCGGTACAGTTTGGGGCATTATGAACTCCTTTCGCGCATTGGGTAATGTGCAGCAAGCAACGCTTGCTATGGTGGCACCGGGTATTGCTGAAGCACTGATTGCTACTGCGATGGGACTATTTGCTGCAATTCCTGCGGTGATTGCCTTTAATCATTACAACACCGATGTTGAGCGATTGATCAGTCGTTACGATAATTTCATGGAAGAATTCGCCAGCATTCTTCATCGTCAAGCACACGTATAGGCTGCACAGATGCGTCGCCATAAACGCAAACCGCCGATGTCAGCAATTAATGTTGTGCCGTATATCGACGTCATGTTGGTCTTGCTTATTATTTTTATGATTACAACACCTTTGCTGCAGCAAGGCGTTGAGGTCGATTTACCGTCCGCTGCTGCGAACCCTATTGAGAGTGATGAGGGCGCTGGCGATAGCCTGGTAGTCAGTGTCGATGCGCAAGGAAATTATTATCTCAACACGGGTGATGACGCCGACCAGCCCAAGTCAGGCAATGAAATAAAGCTCTCCGTCATGGCTGTGTTAAAGCATAAGCCCGCGACAAAGATTTTTTTGGCAGGTGACAAAGAAGTCAATTACGGCGCTGTTGCGGGGGCAATGGTATTGCTAAAGCAAGCCGGTGTGCCCAACATAAATATTTTAACTGATCCGCCTGAACAACAAGACCAACAATAGCGAATCATGTCAGGGTTTTACGAAAAATTCAGTGCCTTAATACTGGCGGTAGTAGTACATCTTCTCATCGGTGCGGCATTAGTGTTTGGTTTTGACCGTAGCACACCCATATCCAAGCCCATGGCGCGTGAGCACGTTGAAACTATTAAAGGCACTGTCGTTGATGCGTCGGCTTTTCAGGCTCAGCTTGATAAGCTTAAACAGCGAGAAATAGACAAACAGCAAGCGGAAATCGACAAGCAGAGAAAATTAGAAGACGCTGTGAAAAAAGCAGAAAAAGCGAAACACAAAGCACTCGTTGAGAAAAATAAGGCTGAGCAAGAGGCCAAAAAACTTGCCGAGAAAAAAGTGACTGAAGAAAAACGTTTGGCTGAATTAGCGGTTAAACGTAAGGCAGAAGAAAAAGCACAACGCAAAGCCGAGCAGGCAAAGAAAGAAGCTGAGGTCGCGAAAAAGAAAGTTGAACTGGAAGCTAAAAAAATAGCCGAACAGAAAGCACTTGAAGAAAAAAAACTGGCAGAGCTAGAAGCCAAACGTAAAGCAGAGGAAGTCGCTAGGCAGAAGGTCGAAGCGGAAAAGCGCAAGGCTGACGAAGCTAGAAAGCAAGCAGAGGCTGAAGCGGCACGCAAAAAAGCGGCTGTTGAGGCAAAGCGTAAAGAACAAAAGGCAGCACACGAAGCAGAAGAGCAGCACTTACGTGACCAATTGTTAGAAAGCGAAGGCATTGGCCTGGAAAATGAGAACCAAAGCCAATTACAGATATTGCAACAACGATATGAAAACGATATTAGGCAAAAAATACAGGCATCGTGGTTGCGCCCAGCTAATTTTCAGGTGGGTTGGGAGTGTAAGGTGTTTGTTAAGCAAGGTCCTGGTGGTATTGTGCTTAGCGCGAATGTTGTTGAGGGGGCTTGTGATGGCAATGAGCAATTTCGTACTTCTGTTGAAAATGCGGTATATCGTGCAGACCCACTGCCGCCACCTGAAGACTCAAGCCTTTTTAAGCGCGAGTTGAACCTAACGTTTAGACCGGAAAATTAAATGAAATCATTGAAATATATTGTTATTGGTTTAGTGGTGGCTGTGTTGACTACACCTGCGTGGTCGAAACCCTTGGAGATTGAAATAACCCAAGGTATTGATAGCGCCTTACCGATCGCAATAGTGCCATTTGGTTGGGATAGTGCGACGGTAATACCGCTTGATGTGGCGGCAATTGTGACCAGTGATTTGCAACGTAGTGGCCTGTTTGAAGCGATCGATGACAGTGATTTTTTATCGACACCGACGGCAATCGATGATGTTAAATTTCGTGATTGGCGTTTGTTGAATGCCAGCAATCTCATTATTGGTAATGTCACCGTAGAAGCAGATGTGTATGTGATTGAGTTTTACGTATTTGATGTCTTCAAAGGTAAAAAACTAACCGGCTATGCCTTACGTGCGAACAAGCATAGTTTACGTAATGCTGCGCATCAGGTTAGCGACATCGTTTACGAAGCGCTTACGGGTCAGCCGGGAGCCTTTGCGACACGCATTGCTTATATTTCTGTTGCTGAAAATGCGGGTAAGAAACGCTATTCTTTGCAAGTGTCAGATGCCGATGGCTTTAATCCACAATCGCTGCTGAACTCGCCCGAACCTATTTTGTCGCCAAGCTGGTCGCCTGATGGCAGCCAGATTGCCTATGTGTCTTACGAAGAGCGTCGCCCGCGTATTTATATGCAGGATGTGGTAACAGGCCAGCGTGAGGTGATTTCATCCTTTCCTGGGCTCAATAGTGCGCCGGTTTTCTCGCCCAATGGTAAAAAACTCGCCCTGGTACTGTCCAAGGATGGTAATCCGGATATTTACGTGATGGATATAGCGAGTCGGGATTTAAAGCGTTTAACGACAAGCTCCGCCATTGAAACCGAACCGACCTGGTCGCCTAATGGCAAGACACTGGCCTTTACCTCGGATCGTGGTGGTAGCCCACAGATTTATCGGGTTTCTGTCAGCGGTGGTCGCAGTGAACGCCTGACATTTGAAGGCAAATATAATGCCCGGCCACGTTTTTCGCCGAATGGTGAGTATTTAGCGATGGTCCATGTTGGCAATAACAGTGGTGGTGCCTACCGTATCGCCGTACTTGATATGGATATTGGCACGTTACGGGTGTTAACCGAAGGTCGGCTGGATGAGTCGCCAAGCTTTTCGCCAAATGGTAGCATGATCATCTACGCAACCGAGCAGCAGGGTCGTGGCGTGCTTGCTGCCGTGTCGACAGATGGACGAGTACATCAACGTTTGAGTATTGAAGACGGCGATACCCGGGAGCCAGTGTGGTCTCCTTTTAAAAATTAGTGTCAGAGAGGATAAATGATGATTAAAACGATGAATCGATGGTTGTTGGCGACGTTAGTTTTGGCTATGGCTGCATGTGCATCTACCAAACAGTCAGGTGATGATGTACCTATTGAAGACCGTCAGCCTTCTGAATTTTCAACAGAGAATGGTGGGGATGGCTTTTCAGTGAATGGTATCGGTGATAATGGTGATGTCATTGGCAGTGAAACCAGTGGCATTGGCAGCGAGGGTGCTGCTTCGCTGGCAGCGCTTGAAGACCCGGACAGTCCACTTGCCGAACGCATTATTTATTTTGCTGTCGATTCCAATGTCATTGGTAATGAATACACGGCTATGATTGAGGCGCATGCTCGTTTTTTGGCTGAAAACCCGGATGTGAATGCTATTCTCGAAGGACATACCGATGAGAGTGGTACGCGTGAATATAACCTTGCTCTTGGCGAACGTCGAGCCAAGTCCGTGCGTGATTTTTTGCTTCTACAGGGTGCTTCATCAAGCCAGATCGAAACCATCAGTTATGGTGAAGAACGCCCTGCTCAGTTTGGTCAAGATGGGACATCTTGGGATCAGAATCGTCGTGTAGAGATTCTCTATGGCAATCGTTAGAATATAAGTAATGTTATATCGTTGTTTAGCTGTTACAAGTCTTTTCTTGGCTGCGTGTTTAATCAGTTCGCTGGCGGTCGCTGATGAAGCTGCTTTGGAGCAAAGAATTGCACGCCTGGAGCGCGCGTTTGAATCGCAACCATTGGTTGAAATGTTGCGTCGACTAGAAGCGCTGCAGCAAGATGTGCAGCAGATACGTGGTGAACAGGAGCAGTTAAACTACAGCATAGAAGGCATTAAAAAACGCCAGCGTGATCTATACCTTGACATAGACCAACGTTTGGCGGCATTAGAAGCGTCTGCTGTGAGTAGCCGTGGGACAAGTAAGCCAGCAATAAATAATGTGCCTGATGGTAGCAGCACAGCAGCGACTACGGATGATCGTAAAGAGCTGTCAGAGTATCAAGGTGCTTTCGAGATTTTGCGTGCACGTCGTTACGACGATGCGATTATTGCGTTTCAATCTTATGTCGAGCGTTACCCTGATGGAAAATACGCTGCCAACGCCAAATATTGGTTGGGTGAAGCCAATTATGTGTCGCGGCGTTTCCCTGTTGCGATTGAACAGCTCAATAAGGTCTTAAAAGATCACCCTAAAAGTAACAAAGTGCAGGACGCACTATTGAAAATCGGGTTTTCTTACTATGAGCTAAAACAGTGGCCAGAGGCGCGCACGAGCTTGCAAAGGCTAGTCGATGTTTACCCAAATACAACCGCAGGTAAGCTTGCGCTTAAACGACTCGATCAGATGGATGCTGATGGGCGTTAGATGCTATTCTTTTAGTTATTAATCAGGGCGTCCTTTTTAATGCGGCCTGTCATGTCTGCTGCTAAAACTAACTTGCGTATCTCCGAGATATTCTATTCGCTGCAAGGCGAGGCCAGAGACGTTGGTTTCCCCACGGTTTTTATTCGTTTAACGGGTTGCCCCTTGCGTTGCGTTTGGTGTGATACCGAATACGCATTTCATGGTGGTGAGACATTAGATTTTGACGCGATTCTGTCTCGAGTTGCCACCTTTAATACACGACGAGTGACTGTCTCTGGTGGTGAGCCGCTGGCACAAACACAATGTATCGATTTGTTGCAACAGCTGTGTGACGACAACTATCAGGTCTCGCTTGAAACCAGCGGCGCGATGGATGTATCCAAGGTTGATCGGCGGGTGGTGAAAGTGGTAGATGTTAAGCCGCCAGGGTCAGGTGAAAGCAGCAAAAATCGTCTTGAGAATTTTCAATTTTTAAATAAAAATGATCAACTAAAATTTGTTATTAGTCATCGTGAAGATTATGATTGGTCGTTGCAGTTTATTGACCAGCATAACTTGTCGCAATATTGCGACATTCTATTTTCACCCGTATATCAAGTGATGCCTACCACAGATTTGGCTGATTGGTTGCTGGCAGACCAGCGTAATATTCGTTTGCAAATACAACTGCATAAGTATTTATGGGGCGAGGTTGCTGGAACATGACAGCTCAGGCGGTTGGTGATGGCGCTATCGTCTTGCTATCAGGCGGCCTTGATTCGGCCACTGTCTTGGCTGATGCCCTAGAGCAGGGCTATCAGGTCTATACATTGAGCTTTGATTATGGTCAACGCCATTACAGCGAGCTCAATGCAGCACGTCAACTCGCGCAGAATTCAAAGGTGGTTGAACATCGCGTAATGGATCTCAATGCGTTGGGAGCATTAGGCGGCTCGGCGTTAACGGATAAAACCATCTCAGTGCCTGAACAAGGCGGCGCTGCAATACCGGTGACCTATGTGCCGGCGCGTAATACCGTGTTTTTATCTTATGCTCTGGCTTGGGCCGAGGTTCTGCGAGTCAATGATGTCTTTATTGGTGTCAATGCAGTGGATTACTCCGGTTACCCAGATTGCCGACCAGAATTTATACAGGCGTTTGCAGATATGGCTAATCTAGCAACCAAGGTGGCAGTCGAGGGTCAGTCATTTCGCCTACATACCCCGCTCATTGACATGAGCAAGGCCGAAATCATCTGTCGTGGTAACGAGCTGGGCGTTGATTACAGCCTCACAGTGTCGTGCTATCAAGCTGATTCTAAGGGGTATGCTTGTGGCCACTGTGATGCGTGCCGTTTGCGTGCGGAGGGGTTTCGTGTTGCTGAAATACCTGACCCAACACGATATTGCTAGCTAAGCCTTGTTTTATCTGGCTTTTTTAGTAGAATGGCGCGTTCCCTCACGATGGGTCGTTAGCTCAGTTGGTAGAGCACCGGACTTTTAATCCGATGGTCATAGGTTCAAATCCTATACGACCCACCATTTTTCCCTTCTTTCTTATCCATTGTTTATTCTTCTCTGGCTAGACGCAGTGCTGCTCTGCGTGCATCGTGTTTAACCATGAGTTTCATTTCGACCTCCAATTAACCCAGGCACATCAGAGATTCCTTAAAAGCGTTTCAAAGGTTTAGAAGTTATTGCAGAAGGTGTGGAAGAAAAAAGCCAACTCGCTTTTTTAGCCCATCACGGTTGTAATTTTGCGCAAGGTTTTTATTTTGGCAGACCAATGTTATTCGAAGATTTAGTCAATATACTAAAGAATGCGCAAGCAGTTTGAGCGATACATCGTCAACAATCTTGTTGTAAGTATTTTTTGGTTGCCACGCTCCAGCATGGTAACGAGGGAAACGTCATTCCTGCGTAGAGCCTGCCCCGCGCTTAACACGGGGCAGGAATCCATATCTAAAGAGTGCTGTTTTTCTTGCTGGTGAGTATATAAACACAAGGTTGTTTGGTCATAAGCGAGATTGTCTGGATTCCCGCCTGCGCGGGAATGACGTCGTGGTAAAGCGGGAAGACGGCGCAGTGAACAGGCGGGTAAAGCGATAGACTTGTGTTCCATACATTGCGCTTATTACTCGAAATCGCCTTGATGAAGCCACTTAATCGCGCCATCAACTACTAACGTCATTCCTGCGCAGAGCCTGCACCGTGTTAAGCACGGGGCAGGAATCCATACCTAAAGAATCTCCTGGTACACATCGCTCCAGCCCAGGTTTCTTAGCTACGCTTTAGTTAATCTCATACTTTATAGTACAATCAGAAATCCTCCGGACTTATTTTAGAACCCCCCTGTTGAATATTGAGTTAAAGCCATTTGAACTTGCTGACATCAACCGTCTTTTGTCATGGCTTGATGCAGCGTCCTCTCGAGACAAAAATGAGCTGCTATTAAGCTGGGCTGGACCTTTCTTTGAATTTCCGTTGACGCAGAATCAGTGCCAGCAGTATTGGCAGACGTCGCAGGGTGATCCACCGAGTCGTTTGATATTCAAGGCCGTGGATAACGACAGTGGTGACGTGGTTGGTCACATAGAACTGGATGGCTTTGATGCTGAAAACCAGTCTGCTTTTATTTCTCGCGTGTTGGTTGGTGTTGATGCTCAGCGTGGCAAGGGAATCGGCCGATCAATTGTATTGCAACTTATTAATATGGCATTTTCCCAGTTAGCGCTGCATCGTCTTGCCGTTGGCGTGATGGATTTTAATACCACTGCAATCCGTTGTTATGAGAAATGTGGTTTTAAATATGAAGGACGATATCGTGATATTGTTAGATATGAAGATAAATACTATTCCGTAGTTACCATGAGCTTGCTACGAAACGAGTGGCAGCAAGCAGCGGGTCAGCCTTTTGATTGTTGATCAATTTTTTAAGTTGACGGGGTTTATGCAGAGCCAATATCAGCCATCGTGCTTAGAGCTGATATGATAGCAAGCCACACTTTTTTCGGATAATACGATGCTAAGCAAGGTAAAAACGTTCTTTAATCAGCATTTTTCAGTTGTTGTAGAAGCGACAATAGATAAAGAGCATGAACGACGGCTTGCCGCCGCGACATTATGTGTCGAGGTAATGCGAGCAGATTATCAGGTTAATTCTGAAGAGCTGAAATCAATATTATTGTCTTTGCAAGATAGCTTTGATTTGACGGCTGAAGAAGCCAAAGAACTGTTGGGTTTGGCTGAGGTATCAGCTGATGAGGCGACATCTTTGTACCCGTTTACACGTTTGATTAATGCGGAATATTCGTTGCCGCAAAAAATTGATGTGGTCGAAATGTTATGGCGAGTCGCATTGTCAGATAATGATAAAGATAAATATGAAGAACATTTAGTACGTCAGGTGGCAGATCTGCTTTATGTGCCACACCAGGATTTTATACAAGCACGTCATCGCGCCGAAGCCGCTATGTTACCGTCAACACGCTAAGGAACCTCTTGTATGTCTGAAAATGATAACTCAGACGCTACCTAATTTATCATTTTCAGACATACAAGAGGTTCCCTGGTTTATTTATTGTTCGCTTAAGTTTTTTTTGGGTAGATACAGGCTTGGGTTTTCGCGGCCTCTTCAGTATCTGAAATTTTTATTCGTCATTCCTGCGCAGAGCCTGCCCCGTGTTAAGCACGGGGCAGGAATCCATTTCTAAAGTATCTCCTCATATAGATCACCCCAGTCTGGGTTATTATTCTCGATAAGCTTGATTTTCCATTTACGTTTCCACTTCTTCAAAGTGTTTCTCACGAGTGATTGCAGCCCCCCATAGTTTCATGTTGTTCGTAATAAAGCAGGTAGTAAACATTATATTTTTGAGTGAACCCTGGCGCCTGATTATTTTTGTGCTGCCATATACGTTGGGCTAGATTGCTGGTGACACCGACATAGAGCGTTCCGTTTTTCTTGCTGGCAAGTATGTAAACGCAAGGTTGTTTGTGCATAAGCTAAGTATGCGTGGATTCCCGACTGCGCGGGAATGACATGGTAGTTTCTATGAATTCACCAAGGGAACCTTTTGTATGTTAGGACTGGTGTGTCCTAAATAAAACCGAGTTTAGCCTTTTTCATCTTGCTTTGGTTGTAGTTGTTCCAGGCGTGCTTCAATACGCTGTGCCGCTAGATTGTCTTGTCGTTCAGCGAGCTTTACAGCAATTTCAAGTTGCTCTATAGCGCCGCTGTTGTTGCCGCTAAGCAGGTAGTATTCAGCCAGTGCTTCATGGGCTTCTATGGTCGCGCCAGTTTTACCTAAGGCTTGCGCCAATAGTTTGTAGGTTAAGGCAAACTGCACGCCAGAGGCACGTTGAGGTTGGCTTCGGCGCAGGTGTGTTTGCAGTAGTTTACGTGCATCTTGCGCCTTGTTTGCAAGCAGTAATGCTTTGGCATAGTTCAAGGTGACTGCGTGATTGTGTGGGTTTAGCTCAAGGCTGCCAGCAAGTAGTTTGATTGCGCCAGTATTGTTATTATCGCCGAGTTCAACTTTAGCCAGGGCGCTGACATAGTGATTGTCGTCCGGTGACTGTGCTAGCAGGGTATTTAATATTTTGCGTGCTTTGCTGTACTGACCACGTTGAGTTAGCGCTAATGCATAACCATATTGCGTGCTGGTGCTGGCATTTTTTTTGTTTGCTTCTGACTCAAACTGGCGCAGGATATTTTTTTTATCATCTGCTAGCAGTACCCGTAATCGCGCTTTGATTAATTGAAAATATTCGCTATCTTTGCGGCCAAGCTCTTTATGTTGATTGGTGTATTGATCGGCGCGAGCACGTGAATCTGCGATGCGCGATTGCGTCACTGGGTGGGTACGTAAAAACTCAGGCAGAGAGCTTTTGTTGACTCGTGAGATTTGTTCGAGACGACCAAAGAAGTCTGCCATAGCGCCAGGGTTAATGTTCGATCGTGCCAGGATGGTAATGCCTGCGCGATCGGCTTCTTTTTCATTGGCGCGTGTAAAGTTAATGGATGACTGTGCTGACCCTGCTACGACTGTTGCGACTGCTGCGGTTGCCGCTTGTCCATTACCACTAGCGCCAAGCAGAATTGCTGCTAATAAAGCAGCCGTATTGAGTGGTGTTGATTTTGTTTGCGCCTCGATGGCGCGAGCAATATGGCGTTGAGTAATATGCGCAATTTCATGTGCAAGAACAGAGGCTAGTTCGCCCTCATTACGTGCGGCAAATATTAAGCCACTGTGTATGCCAATGTAGCCCCCGGGTGCAGCAAAGGCATTAACAGTTGGGTCGTCAACGACAAAAAAGAGATAGGGCTGAAATGGATTGTCACTGTTAGAGACAAGTGATAACCCCAGTGCGCGTAAGTATTGATTTATTTCCGGATCGTCAACCAGGGTGACAGATTGTTGTAGCCGACGATAAAACTGGGCGCCGATTTGGTGTTCATCTGTTGGCGTCAGAATACGTCCGGCAGCGTCACCAATATCGGGCAAATTTTCAGCGTGACTGTTCATGCAGACCGCTAAGGTCAGTAGCATTGCCAATATGAGTGTTGGTTTGGTCATTACTTTCATGCGTATAATATAGCGGATAGCACGGTTAAATCGTGTATCAATATGTATCATATTAGTCATTAAACTATGAAATTCATCCAATTAAGCCTTTTTTTGCTATTTTCAGTTGTTATTATTGCCTGTGAGCCAGCAACTGAGCCTGAATCAAGCACAAGCTCGATTACACCATCACGAATCACCATTACAGGTCTTTATAATGGCCAGTTGTTAGAGCAAGGTAATGTGACCATTGAATATGTATTAGTTCCTGAAACAGCAGGTAACGTTGCCATGCTCTATGTTGATAATGGTGACCCGCAGCCGTTGCCAGGTTTGACAGGGAAATACGAGGTGACAGGAATAGAGCCCGGTATTCATACGCTGAAAATTAAAGAAATGAGCGCAGACTTTGTTGCTACGGGTTATTTCGACGAAGTTAATTTTATTGTTCAATATAAAGATGATTTTTAGTTTGCCTGCTTATTGCACATTTTAGTTATTTCACTTTCTATGAAAATTATTTCTGCAAATTTAAATGGTATTCGTGCTGCGGCGCGTAAGGGTTTTTTTGACTGGATGCTGCAACAAGATGTTGATGTGGTCTGTATACAAGAAACCAAAGCGCAGCTTCATCAATTGTCCGATCCCGTGTTTTCTCCGGAGGGCTATCATCGCTATTTTCACGATGCGGAGAAAAAGGGTTATAGCGGGGTTGCCCTTTACACGCGTCACAAACCCGATAAGGTTATAGTCGGCCTAGGTTGGCCTGATGTCGATTGTGAAGGCCGTTATATTCAGGCTGATTTTGGTCAACTGAGCGTGGCATCACTGTATCTTCATTCGGTTTCAGCGAGTGAGGAACGACAAGCGCTCAAGTTTGATGTAATGGACAGGTTAATGCCGCGTTTGCGTGAGATGAAAAATGATGGCCGCGATTATGTGATTTGTGGCGACTGGAATATCGCTCACAAGAAGATCGACATCAAAAACTGGCGTGGCAATCAAAAAAATTCAGGTTTTTTGCCCGCAGAGCGGGCTTGGCTCGACACTCTGTTCGACGAAGTCGGCATGGTGGATGGTTTTCGTGTCGTTAACCAGCAAGAGGAGCAATACACCTGGTGGTCAAACCGTGGTCAGGCTTGGGCTAATAACACGGGTTGGCGCATCGATTACCATGTCATCAGCCCTGGTTTGGCCGACAAGGTGCTTGCGGCGGGTATATACAAGGATGAACGCTTCTCTGATCACGCGCCTTTAATTCTCGATTACGACTATAAAATAGAGTAACTTTCACCCTTTCTGCTAACCTATTTAGTTGACGTAATAATTACTGTAGAGGTAAGCTAATTTGTGTCATGCTCAGTTCAATTGAGTGTCACTTTAGTTTGGCTTGGAGAGGGATTGTCATGTCGTCAGTAAAATATTGGGCTATTGCGTTATTGGCGCTTTGCCTGGTGGCATGTGATGCCGAGCCTAAAGTCAGCATGATCGACCAGGATGCCTTGGTTGCGCGAATCCAGAGCAACGATGCGCCAGTTGTCATCGATGTGCGGCCTGAAAAGGACTATGCCAAGGGCCATATCCCGGGCGCAACGAATATTCCCTATAGTCACTTGGTAAAATTCCTCACCGAGGTGCCAGCCGAGAAAGGCGATGACATTGTGCTTTATTGTGAGACAGGTGTTTTTGCTGACAAAGCGATAGATTTGTTACACCAGAGCGGTTGGCGAAAGCTCTATCATCTGGAAGGCAATATGGTGGAATGGCGCAAAGCCGGTTTACCCACTGGTTTGATGCGGCGGGCTCCATCTTGAACCGAGTTTAGCGTACAATAGAGCGTGTTAAGATACACGCTTATTTACTGGTTTTTTGATTATGGATCGTTTGTTTTCAGCACGTTATAGCGCAATTATTGCGATTATTTTATTTGCGGCGCTCAGTCGCTTGCTGCCTCATCCGCCGAATTTCACTGCTATAGGTGCCATGGCCTTATTTGCAGGCGCCTTCTTGCCGCTTGCTATTGCCTGGTTAGTACCTGTTATTGCCATGCTTATCAGTGACCTGGTGATTAACAATGTGTTGTATGCAGAGTTCTACGGCCAATTTGTTTGGGTTAGCCCGAGTGCAGCGTGGACAATGCTTGCTGTTGCTTTGATTACCGTGCTGGGTTCTCAGTTGTTAGCCAAGGTCTCTGTATTGCGATTATTTGGTGCCAGCCTGTCTGCATCACTGCTGTTCTTTTTGGTCAGCAATATTGGTCCGTGGTTAAGCATGGAGATTTATCCTAATACCGTATCCGGGCTCATTGCTGCCTATATTGCGGCGATACCTTTCTTTGGTAATACCATCGCCGGTGATTTGTTCTTCTGCGCTATTCTATTTGGTGGCTTTGCTTTGCTGTCTAGCCGTTGGCGCTCTCTTAGAGCCGCCGCATAATACCCTCGTTCCCACGGTCTTCCGTGGGAATGCACACGCTAGCCAGCACATAGCAATATATGGATTCCCACGCGGAGCCTGCCCCCGTATCAAGTACGGGGCAGGCTCCGTGCTTGATACGGGGAGCATAGGAACCAGAAAATGCTACATCAGCCCCGTCTGTAAGCGCGCAGCCTCAGACATCATGCTCTGATCCCACGGTGGGTCAAACACCAGCTCACAATTAACTTCTGTCACGTTGGCAATGGACATGATTTTAGACTGCGCATCGTCGACCAATACTGGACCCATACCGCAGCCTGGTGCAGTCAGGGTCATGGTGATGTCTACCCGGTTGCCGCCATCATCCAGCTCAGTGGTTTTACACTCATAGATCAAGCCAAGCTCAACGATATTGACGGGGATTTCCGGGTCATAGCAAGTGCGTAGCTGTTCCCATACATCTTCTATATCAACCGGACCATCTACTTTGCTGACATCTTTTTTAATCAGTGTATGTTCCAGCCCCAGTGCGTCGGCATCTTCACCAGCGATACGCGCTAGATTGCCTGCAACGTTAACCGTGAAGCTGCCACCCAGGGCTTGTGTAACAACCACTTGGGTGCCGGAGGGAATAGTGATTTCAGTGCCGACCGGAATCAGCGTTGCTTTGCAGTCGCGTTTAAGAGGTATCAATGTCGTTAGTCCAGTATATTAATTATCGTAATAAAGCCAAAGCAGCATTCAGTGCGGCAATAAATCGTTTGATATCTTCTTCGTTATTATAAAACGCCAGCGATGCACGGGCACTGGCATTGATATGAAAAAATTCCATCACCGGCATTGCGCAATGATGACCAGCACGTATGGCAACCCCTTGTTGATCGAGTAATTCACCAATATCGGCAGCGTGTGCACCGTCAACTAAAAATGACAAGATGCTGGCTTTATTTTTTGCCTGGCCAATAATACGCAAGCCTTCGATGTTTTGTGCTTGTTGGGTCAAGACATCCAGTAAATGATGTTCATAAGCAGCAATATTATCCAGGCCAATGGCACTAAGGTAATCAATGGCAGCACCCAGGCCGATCACACCGGCAATATTCGGCGTGCCTGCTTCAAATTTATAGGGCAAGTCATTGTAGGTTGTACCAGAAAAGGACACGGTCGCAATCATGTCGCCACCACCTTGATAGGGTGGCATGGCCTCAAGCAGTTCTTGTTTACCGTAAAGTACACCAATACCGGTAGGGCCAAACATTTTATGGCCGGAGAAGGCATAAAAATCAACGTCCAGTGCTTGTACATCCACGGCAATATGGGCAATCGCTTGCGCGCCATCGACTAAGACAGGCACATCGTTTTGATGCGCGATTTTAATCATGTCTTCGATAGGGTTTATCGAGCCTAAGGCATTGGAGACGTGAACAATGGCCAGCAGTTTGGTTTTTGCCGAAATCAATTGTTTGAATTCATCAAACAATAATTCGCCACGCTGGTTAATTGGAATTACTTTTAGCGTTGCGCCGGTACGCTGGCAGAGCATTTGCCAGGGCACAATATTGGAATGGTGTTCCATCGCGCTAACGAGAATTTCATCGCCTTGACTAATATGGCTATGGCCATAGCTATTGGCAACGAGATTAATAGAATCGGTAGTGCCGCGAGTAAAAATGATTTCTTTTTCACTGGCGGCGTTAATAAAATTTCTAACTTTATGTCGTGCAGCCTCAAAGGCGTCGGTTGCGCGTGCGCTAAGTGTATGCACGCCGCGATGAACATTGGCATTATCGCGCTCGTAGTATTGACGTAGCGTATCAATAACGATTTGTGGTTTTTGTGTGGTCGCACCATTATCGAGATAGACCAAGGGTTTACCATTAATATCCTGCTTGAGGATGGGGAAGTCCTGGCGCCGTTGTTGGATGTGTGCGAATGAGTTATCCATTACCAATTATATTTAGGCAAATTCCCGAATAAATTCGCTGTCAGGTAGGCGACCGATAATCAGTGACGCGATTTGTTTGCGTAGCGAGTCCAGGCTAATGCGATCAACGACATCATTAATAAAGGCAACCATTAATAAATGCCTGGCATGTTCACGTGAGACGCCGCGTGATTGTAAATAGAAGATTGCTTGCTCATCAAGCTGGCCGATGGTCGCACCGTGCGAGCATTTAACATCATCGGCATAGATTTCAAGTTCAGGTTTAGTGTTGATATCGGCCAATTTTGACAGCAATAAATTACGATTGCTGAGATCGGCTTGCGTTTTTTGTGCATCTTTATCAACTAAAATCAGGCCATTAAAAACAGCACGGCTAGCACCATCTATAACGCCTTTGAATAGTTGATTGCTGGTGCAATGCGCTACTGCGTGATGCATTTTTATATGGCAATCACTCACTTGTTTGTCTTGAGTGAGATATAAGCCATTCACTGTACACAGCGCATTGTGTTCGGCCAGTGTGATTTGTATATTGACGCGTGCTATGGCGCTGCCCAAAGCAATGGGATACAAATTGAAACGACTGTCACGTGCTTGTTCGACATGTAACTCGGCAAGATGGTAGGCCAGTTTTGATTCGCGTTGGCAGCGATAGTGGTTTAACTCACTGTTCGCTGCTAACTTTATATTGGTGCGTGATAAGGTCAGGTTGTTTGTATCATCGTTGCCGACATAGCTTTCAACGATGCTGCATTGGCTGTTTTTACCGGCAAAAATCCAGTTGTTGATGGGCGTAATGGTTTGCTTGGTGTTAGTGGAGACAAACAAACAATGCAGTGGTCGCTCGATAATACTGTTGTCAGCAATAGTGATGATAACGCCATCGCGTAGTAATGCCTGATTTAAAGCATCGAAGGTATCGGGGGTATCAGGAGCATCATTGGCTTCATCACTTGCTTGCGATAACAGTGCTTTGGCCTCAATAGGTGAGTTGGCCAATAGCTCGGCCAGGTTTTTGATGGTGATACTTGAACTGTTAGGAATACTGGAAAGTCCAGCGTGATACATGCCGTCAACAAAGACGATTTCATCGCAATCATCAAGACGCCATTGTGCGATTTGCGCACTGTCGACGAGGTTACTTTGTGATAGCGCCGGGCTAATTTGAGGCGTGATCTGGGCAATGGCATATGTTGAGACGTATTTCCAGGCTTCGGTTTTGCGTGTGGGAAAACCGATTTTAACAAACTGGTCTAGTGCATTGCTGCGATATTGGCTAAGCCAATCAATATCATGTCCTGGCAAGGTATCAAGCATAGATACCAGCTCTGTTTGCCAGCTCAGGCTTTGTTTTAGGCTTTGTTTTGCCTGGGCATTCATGCAGCGCCTGCTTTGTTATCTAAGCTGGTATCAGTATCCAGCCAGGCATAGCCTTCACGTTCAAGTTCAAGCGCAAGGGTCTTGTCACCGGAACGTTGAATTTTACCGTCAGCGAGGACATGAACAAAGTCGGGTTGAATATGGTCAAGCAGGCGTTGGTAATGGGTAATTAAAATAAAGGCACGGTTTTCATTGCGCAGTTTATTAATGCCTTCGGCAACGATTCTGAGTGCGTCAATATCTAAACCTGAATCGGTTTCATCCAGGATGGCCAGGCTGGGTTCCAGTACGGCCATTTGAAAAATCTCATTACGTTTTTTCTCGCCACCAGAAAAACCTTGATTGACTGAACGGTTTAAAAAACTTTCGTCCAAGGCAACTAATTTGGCTTTTTCACGGACAAGTTTAAGAAAATCAACGGCACTGATTTCATCTTCGCCCCTGTGTTTGCGAATGGCATTCAGGCCAGCACGAAGTAGATAGGTGTTGTTGACGCCAGGAATTTCAACCGGATACTGAAAGGCAAGAAAGACCCCTTGCCAGGCGCGCTCTTCTGGCGCTAACGCTAATAAGTCTTGCCCTTTATAGGTAACGCTACCGCTGTCGATGGTGTAGCCATCACGGCCTGCCAGTATGTGCGAAAGAGTGCTTTTGCCCGAGCCATTGGGCCCCATGATGGCATGGACTTCACCCGCATTAACGTCAAGGTTAATGCCTTTAAGAATAGGTTTGTTGTCAATGCTAACGTGCAGGTCTTTTATACTTAACATGTGTGTTCCATAAATTCAGTGTTGTTAATTGATTATCCAACAGCGCCTTCGAGGCTGACGCTAAGCAGTTTGCCTGCTTCAACAGCAAACTCCATAGGCAGTTCTTTAAAGACGGTTTTACAAAAACCATTAACGATCATGCTGACGGCATCTTCTTCACTAATGCCGCGTTGCTGGCAATAGAACAATTGGTCTTCGCTGATTTTTGATGTGGTGGCTTCGTGTTCTACCTGGGCGCTTGGATGGCCCACTTCCATGTAAGGAAACGTATGGGCAGCGCAGGTATCACCAATCAATAGTGAATCACACTGAGTATAATTGCGTGCGCCTTCGGCGGTTTTGGCAATACGGACTAACCCACGATAGGAGTTCTCACCATGACCGGCAGAAATACCTTTGGAGATAATCGTGCTGCGGGTATTTTTACCCAGGTGAATCATCTTGGTGCCGGTATCGGCCTGTTGGTAATTATTGGTTAGCGCGACAGAATAAAATTCGCCTACTGAATTATCACCACGTAGCACGCAGCTTGGATATTTCCAGGTAATTGCAGAGCCAGTTTCAACCTGGGTCCACGACACTTTGGAATTAACACCGGCACACAGCGCGCGTTTGGTGACGAAGTTATAAATGCCGCCTATACCGTTCTCATCACCCGGATACCAGTTTTGCACAGTGGAATATTTAATCTCGGCATTATCCAAAATAATTAATTCTACGACGGCAGCGTGTAATTGGTTTTCGTCACGCATGGGCGCGGTACAACCTTCGAGATAGCTGACGTGAGAGCCTTCTTCGGCGATGATCAGTGTGCGTTCAAATTGACCAGTTTTGGCTTCGTTAATACGGAAATAAGTCGATAGCTCCATCGGGCAACGAACGCCTTTAGGGATATAGACAAAGGAGCCATCACTGAAAACGGCAGAATTCAGTGTCGAGAAAAAGTTATCGCCAGTCGGCACGACAGAGCCGAGATATTTTTTGACTAACTCTGGATGACTGTGCACGGCCTCGGACAAGGGGCAAAAGATGACGCCGGCATCGCGCAGCTTTTCTTTAAAGGTAGTAACCACTGAGACACTGTCAAATATGGCATCGACTGCGACACCTGCGAGCATTTGTTGCTCAAGCAAGGGAATACCCAGTTTTTCATAGGTTTCCAACAGTTTGGGATCAACCTCGTCGAGACTTTTTGGCCCATCGCCAGGTAATTTTGGCGCCGAGTAATAGCTGATATCTTGGTAATCAATCGGCTCAAAGCGAACATGGGCCCAGGTCGGCTCGCTCATCGTTAACCAACGGCGATAGGCTTTTAGGCGCCACTCAAGCATAAACTCGGGTTCACCTTTTTTCTTGGAGATGACGCGTATGACATCTTCGCTGAGACCGGCACCAAGGGTGTCGGTCTCAATATCAGTGACAAAACCGTGTTTATATTGTTTGTCTACAAACGCTTGTACGTCGTTGCTGGTGCTGGCCATATTGCTTTACCTGGCTGAACGGGTTGAATATTCAGGAATTTTACTGTTCTGTAGATTGCTGGGGTTACTGGATATTGAATACCCATAAGTTTGCTAGGGTTAATACTTGACCAATTTAGTCAGGATTAGAATACAATTTCCGACTAAATTGGTCAAGTATTGATACTGTTAATTAAGGTATTGAATTTGCTAATGAATCTATCGAGATTTCAAGCGATACAGGGCGATTTCACCAAAAAAATTGGGTAACCAACGCATGGCAAGGGTGCTGCGATGGGCGTAGTTGACGACGGTGCGTTGGGCAATACGGATCGATTTTTTTTCACACAGTGCTTCGAAATCGTTCAGCGTACAAAGGCGGATATTCGGCGTATTATACCAGGCGTGAGGCAGCGAATCGGACAGCGGCATGCGACCTTGCAATGCGATATTCATACGGCTACGCCAATGGCCAAAATTAGGGAAGGTGACAATGACCTCGCCTCCGACACGCAACATCTCATCCAGTAATTTATCTGGGTAGCTAACCGCTTGTAGAGCCTGTGTCATGATGACATAGTCAAAGGCATTATTATTGAAATCAGCCAGCCCTTCATCGAGGTTGATTTGCAGCACGTTAAGCCCTTTGTTGAGACACAAGCTGATATTGTCATCCTCAATCTCAAGACCGTAACCGCTAGCATGCTGATGTTCGATAAGGTGAGCCAGTAGCGTGCCGTCACCACAGCCGAGATCCAGTACACGACTGTCGGGGTTGATCCAGTCATTAATGATTGCGAGATCAGGTCGTAACATGTGTATTGTTCGGTAGGGCTAATTGACGCATATTGGCGCGCAACACCTCCATGTAGTGGGGGATGTCCATCAGAAATGCATCATGACCTTGGTTGGCAGTAATTTTGGCATAGCTTACATCACGATTATTGTCGAGCAAGGCTTTGATGATTTCGCGTGAGCGTGCCGGTGCAAAACGCCAGTCGCTGGTAAAGGAAATAATATGAAAGCGTGCTCTGGTCATGGATAGAGCGGCCGACAAGTCATTATTATAATCTCGTGCGGGATCAAAATAGTCGAGTGCGCGGGTCATCAATAGATAGGTGTTGGCATCAAATTGGCCAATAAACTTCTCGCCTTGATAGCGTAAATAACTTTCCACTTCAAACTCTACGTCGTAGCTAAACTGATAATCACCCTGTTTTAATTCACGGCCAAACTTTGCCAGCATCGCATCATCAGAAAGATAGGTGATGTGGCCAAGCATGCGCGCCAGCATAAGACCGCGTGCTGGCTCGGTGTTATGTTTGCAATAGTGCCCATCATGGAAGTCAGGGTCAGTAATGATAGCGCGCCGTGCGACTTCGTTGAAGGCAATATTTTGCGCAGACAAATGTGGCGCTGCGGCAATAATAAAGCAATGTTTGAGTCGCTCAGGGTAATCGATAGACCACTGCATGGCCTGCATGCCGCCAAGACTGCCACCAATCACTGCTTGCCAGCAGTCGATATTAAGTCTGTCTGCCAACTGCGCTTGAGTATTAACCCAATCCTTAACAGTAACAAAGGGAAAGTCTGGGCCGTACGCTTGGTTTGTCTCAGGGTTGATGGATGTTGGGCCTGTTGAGCCTTTACAACCGCCGATGTTATTACTGCAAACGACAAAGAATTTATTGGTGTCAATGGGTTTACCAGGGCCAATACAAGTTTCCCACCAGCCTGGTTTCTTATTGCTGGGGGAATGATAACCTGCTGCATGGTGGTCGCTCGACAAAGCATGACAGATCAATATGGCATTATCATGCTGGGCATTGAGAGTGCCGTAGGTTTCGTAAATTATCTCAAAACTAGGTAGTGTCTTCCCGCATTCGAGTAAAAGTGCTTGATCAAAGCGGATGACGCTGGGTTTAACAAGACCAACAGAGTCAGCAGCAAAGGCGCCGAGGGTTTCGTTAGGCATTTTAAGGTGTCAAATTCAGAAGCGGATTGCACCCCAAGAGCCTGCCCCCGCGAAAGCGTGGAGGTGCGAGCACTCCTAAATAGGGCATGTTGCGCCAAGTCTAGCTGTGTCGACAGCACCGCGCAAGCGGTATGACTACTAGAGGTGTGCTTAGCTCGGTTCGGCTTCAGTTAGGCGCGCTTTGAGTTCGTGTAATTCAGCTATCATTTGTTCTGCGGCGCTTTGCTTGACTTCCAGCATGCTCAATTTGTCGCGCATCGATGTTCTTGAGTCGCTAACTTTTGAGAATATCTCAATATGGCGTTCCATGTTTTGACGCATTTCATCAACATGCATGGTGATGGGGCGTAGCGATTCTTGCACCCATTTATCGATGTCTTCGCGTACATCATGGAACAAGCCACGGACATGGCTGACCATGGAGATAAAGAATTTTTTAATAACCAGACTTTGCTCGGTCATGGTGAGGTCAGCACTATCTCGCCACTGTGCCCCTTGTAAGTAAAGCTTATCAAGATGATTGCGGTGTTTGACTATATTGAGTGGTTTAAGCTTGATACCGGCTAAACCATGGTCTTTTTCCATGTGTTTATAGACGACTGCAAAGCTTTTGACCATTTTATCACTTTGGCTCATGCCGACTTGCATGGTGTCGCGCACACTATCAAAAAAGATACTGATCTGTTGGCGCAAGCCAAGCGTAGTGAGAGCGCTAGACATGTCTTTACGTGTACGGGCAACAGCGTAGTCCATTGCATTAAGATCAATAGTCTCACGTATCAACCTGGCTTGTAATTTAAGCTTGCTTGTGGTGGTTTCTGTGTAGGTGATACAGCGATGGTAGCCCTTTTTGGCTGTCTGAATTTTTTGTGCGATTTGATCTGAAAGTTCAGTGCTTTTATGGCCGAGTGTATGCAATTGTTGATGTTGCTCAATTAAGTAGTCGATTTGTGTGCGTTTTGCATTCGCCACATCATCGAGAATGCTGCCAGTGTCATTAACCACTTTTTGCCAGACAATACGCTGCTTGCCAGGCAAGATTTCGTTAGCCAGATAGCTTTCAAGTTCAATAATTCGACTGGCATCGAGCAGGTCGCTATCTTGTTTGACCTTTGCCACCAGGGCTTTTTGCGCGGAGACGGGTAGCACACGTGATTCTTCAATACCTAATACATGGGCAGTGGCACGACATTGGCTATCGATAGTGTTAGCGATTTGCTCTGCTGACTTCATTTCGTCCCATAGCGTGTCGATTTTATTGAGTACGGCAATAAGTCCGTCACTGCCATTTTTGCGGTAACCAGCAATATGTTTGCGCCACATTTCAAGGTCACTACGTGTAACACCTGTGTCTGCGGCGAGGACGAATAACACAGCCTCTGCTTTTGGCAGCATGCTGATAGTGAGCTCTGGTTCAATACCTAAGGCATTGAGCCCGGGTGTATCGAGAATGGCCAGGCCTTGTTTGAGCAAAGGGTGTGGAAAGCTGATTCGAGCATGGCGCCAGACGGGTATTTCAACGTGCCCTTGGGGTGTGACTATATTGGTCTCTAAGTCGACCTCTTCAGTTAGCAGGCCGAGCGCTTTGGCTTCATCGACAGTGACAGATTTGACCTTGGCCAATTCTTGTAAGGCGTCGGCCATCTGATCAGGCGATTGCATATCGAGCTCGATAATATGCCAGTAGTCACGATTATGGCTGTACTCCTCAATACTGAGATCTTCAAGCCGTGTTTCGATGGGCAGTAATTGAATGTAAGCACTTTTGAGTACGTCATCGTAAAAAATTTCGGTAGGGCACATTGTTGTACGGCCGACATCAGACGGTAATAAGCGCTGCTGATAATCAGCAAAGAAAATCGCATTGATGAGTTCACTTTTACCACGTGAGAACTCTGCCGCAAAGGCGATAGTGAGCTTATCTGACTTTAGTGATTGGCAATTCTCAAAGATGCGTAGATCTAGCTCAGCACTGCTTAATTTGTATTTATCAAGCCATTGACGGGTATCGCTCAGCGCACACAATAGCTCCTGCCGCCATTTGTCATAGGCATGCATTTGCCGCGTAAAATGATTGATGCGGCGATCGTCATCTAGATCGTGTGCGGTAGCCACCATGTTATATGGTGCCCGTAAAATATAGGTGTGGCATAGACATCTATTCCCCAGTAATAGCCCCTAATGTATCTGACTATACACAGCAGCACTATCACGCTTTGTGCGCCAGATCACACTACCAACACGGCGTGTGTTTTATCTGAACACAGACAACGACTGACGGCGAGCTAAGATCTCGGCCAATGAATCAATGCCAGTGAATTAAAAGGATGTGGCTAAGTTACTTAACGACCAGTCAGCGAAGATCTTGATTATTTGCAGGCAGACGATAGCGAGGATTGGCGATAAATCTAAACCGCCAATGGGGGGGATAATTCGACGAAAAGGGCTTAATACAGGCTCAGTCATCTGATGTAGCAGTCCAACCATCGGGTTTTGACTGCCTTGGCCGACCCAGCTAAGAATGACTGAGACGATAATCATTGCAATAAAAAGCATGATAGCGAGTCCGACCAGTTCTGATGCGGCGGTGAGGATGAGAATGCCTACGCCAAAGCTAAGCCCTTTAATTGTGCTAACCAGTCCAATTTCGATGACCTTAAGAATGACCATTAAAACGATAGCGGCGAAGTCAATACCGCCCCAGCCAGGAATGATTCGGCGCAGTGGTTTCAGTGGTGGATTGGTGATTTTGACTAACAATTGCGAAAGTGGGTTATAAAAATCCGCACGCGCCCATTGCATAATAAAGCGCAGCATTACCGCAAGAATGTAGATGCTAAAAATGGTGCTAATGATAAGCACCGCTGATTGTTCAAAGGGATTACCAGTCATGATTTTTCCAATAAATTCGCCATTTCGATAGAGCGCTCTTGCGCAGTGGTTAACGCTTCAGTAAAGAGCTTATCGATCTTTTTATCGAGAAGTTTATTTATTGCACGTTCGGTGACGCCACCGGGTGAGGTCACCCGTCTGCGTAACTCTGCGCAATCCATCTCGCTTTCCAACGCCATTTTGGTAGCGCCATAGCCCGTTTGTAAGGTCAATAGGCGCGCTGTTGCAGCCGTCAGACCCATTTTTTCGCCAATATTTTGCATAATTTCCATCACCAAAAAGAAATAAGCAGGGCCGCAGCCTGACAATGCAGTAATGGCATCCATTTGTGATTCGTCATCAACCCAAAGTGCGACACCAACAGCGCGTAGTATCGATTCTGCCTGTTGGCGTTGCGCATCAGACACGACGTCTGTGGCAAACAGTGCTGCGGCGCCAGCGCCAACCAGCGACGGCGTGTTAGGCATGGTTCTGACGATTGCGTGTGATGCACCTAGCCAGTTTTGCAAGGCTTGACAACGAATGCCAGCAGCGATCGAAATAATAAGTGGTTTAGACTGGGTAAGGTGCGGCTCTAGTTGCCGACAGAGACCTGCTATCATCTGGGGTTTCACCGCCAGCACGATAATATCAGCACCATAAGCGGCTTCGATATTGTCGATGGTCGTTTTTACGCCCATATTGGCGCTAAGCTGTGTACATTGTTGCGCATCATGGTCTGAGGCGACAATATTCTCGACAGGGTAATGATCATTGATTAGCCCGCCAATCAGACTGCGAGCCATGTTGCCTGCTCCGATAAAACTAATTTTGAGGTCTGTATTCATGGTTTAGTGTGTCTTGCCTGGTGGGTGAAAGTAGTTAGCATACCGGCATGTTTCTGCTTTGCCAATGTACCCCCACGCTTTTTCGGGGGCAGGCTCTTGGCTACGATTTGTGCCTGATATGACTTGTGAGCCTCTCAATCTATCTCCTCAGAATTTCCCTGCTTACCACGGTGCTGCGTGTCAACGGCTTAAAAAGCTAAATTTTTTGCGTGACGAGTCGTTATAACACTGAAGGGAATGAATTTTTATTGATCTGTCTGATGACAGGCTAAGGGAACAGCAGAGATGAAGAAGAAAAGTATTGATACTACTATCCGCGCGCTACTGTTGGGTAGCACTCTGTTGCTGACCGCTTGCGGTGGTAGCAGCTCTACTTCAGCAACCGATGTCGCAGAAGCCCCTGCTACCGCCGCCAGCCCCACGCTGAGCTTCAGTCAGACCAAAATCTTCCGTTTCGCCTGGACCGATGTGACTGATGCCACGTTCTACCGACTCCAGGAAAACCCCGATGGCATCACCGGATTCAGCCGGGTTGGCGCTGACATTGCCCAAGGCACCGAAACCGTTGATCTTGTCGTGCCGTTGCACGCTCGCATCAATGCCCAATACATGCTGCAAAGCTGCAACGCGACAGGCTGTATTGATTCAGCTGCGTCACCGTCAGCGACAGCCTGATCGCCGCCATTGGTTATATCAAGGCGAGCAATACTGGGGCAAATGATTTCTTCGGCCGTACTGTGAGCCTCAGCGGCGATGGCAACACACTGGCGGTGGGTGCGATTGGTGAGCGCAGCAACGCCACTGGTATCAATAATGGTGATGAGACCAACAACGCAGCAACACAAAGCGGCGCT
>JAESQP010000054.1 GCA_016765075.1 Gammaproteobacteria bacterium | reverse complement strand
GGCCAACTAAAAAAATATTTTGAGAAGAGTTTTGCAGCATAAATACACAACTGATTATTGCCGCAAAGTATAACCCAAAGTATAGCTGGGTGAGCAGCGCACCGCTGAATCGCTACGCTGTGACAGAAGACTCTTTAAAAGATAATGCTTAGCGAGTAGTGTGCAGGCCGTCTTTAAGAATCTTGGGCGTGACAAAGATCAACAGCTCTGATTTATTATTGGTACGTCCATCCCGCCGGAACAGGCGACCCAGCACGGGGATGTCGCCAAAGAATGGTACTTTGTCAATATTCGTGTTTGAAGTTTCTTCAAATACGCCACCAAGAACAATAGTTTCACCATTCTTAACCAATACTTGTGTCTGGAGTTCGTTGGTGTTAATACTTGGCACTCCAGCAGTCTCTTCTCCTACGCTATCGTTTGTTACATGTAGATCCATAATAATTCGATCATCCGGCGTAATTTGCGGTGTCACTCTCAAGCTCAATACGGCTTTTTTGAATGAAATCGATGTGGCACCACTCGATGATGCCTCCTGAAATGGTATCTCGGTGCCTTGCTCAATCAAGGCCTCTGTTTGATTAGACGTGATTACTCTGGGCGATGAAATGACCTCGCCTCGGTCCTCTGCTTGCATGGCTGTTAATTCAAGATCAATCAAGGCGCCAAAAGGCAGCCTCGTCAAACTGAAGCCAATCGAACCAAAGGAACCAGGAATACCCAAGTCTGAGTTTAAGCTATCGCCAATCACGTTATTGCCGAGATCATTCGCGGTGGCATTATTCAGGGTATCAAACGCGTTAGTGCCTCCTCCAGAAAGGAGTCCACCGCCATTGCCTGAGTTAAGACCACCCGCCAAATCAGCAGTGATGCCAAACCTGGCACCAAGGTCTTTACTATAATTATCATTCGCAACAACGATGCGTGATTCGATTAATACCTGGCGAATGGGGATATCCAGACTCAGCAGTAGCTTACGTATCTGTTCAAGCTTATCAGCCGTCTCATTAACCAGCATTGTGTTGGTTCGTTCATCGACCGTCACTGTGCCACGCTCGGACAGCAGCGATGAGCCGCCGCCTGCAAGCAAGGCGGCAATATCACTGGCTTTGGCATAATTGACCTGAATTAATTCAGAGCGTAACGGTGCCAATTCAGCAATCTGTTGCTTGGACTCGAGTTCTTGTTGTTCGCGTGCCAATATTTCATCGGCCGGGCCAACTAAAATCACGTTACCGGACTCACGCTTATCCAAACCCTTTGTCTTCAAGATAATATCCAGCGCCTGATCCCAGGGCACATTGCGTAAACGCAGGGTAATATTGCCATCGACTGTATCACTGGCCACCATATTGAGATCGGTGAAATCAGCAATCAACTGCAATACGGCGCGAACAGGCACATCCTGAAAATTCAATGAAAGTCGTTTGCCGGTATAACCAAAACGCTCTTTCTGTAACTCTTCTTTTTTGGCTTGCGAGGAGACTTCGGCGACTTGCACCGAAAATACCTTGTCAGATTGATAGGCTAAATGCTCGTAAAAACCTTTGGCAGCGATCACCATGCGCACATTACTACCTATAGAGGTGGTATCAATAGTCTGTACCGCAGTCGCAAAATCGACGACATCGAGGCGCTGAGCCAAACGTTGAGGTAACGCTACATCAATGAAATCGACAATAATTTTGCCGCCTTCTTCACGTACATCGAAGGTCACCCCAGGGTCAGATACTTCAACGATAACAATACCTTCACCGGCAGTACCACGGCGAAAATCAACATTGGTGACCTCGGCCGCTGCGACTGCAGTGTGACGTGTTGACGAGCTTGCAATCAAAGCATTGCTATCGCCACGCCCACCTAAGGTAATAACAACATCATTGCCCTGTACATCAAGATCATAGGCCACCATTTCAACCAAATTAAGCACAATGCGAGTTCTGCCCCCTGCCTCAACAGTCGTCACACTCTTGGCAACACCAACATTAATTGGCAATGATTTCGCTTTAAGCTGGCTAGTCGTATCGACCAGGTCAATCGCAATGCGCGCAGGGTTATCGATGGTAAAGCTTAGCGGCTGAGGCATGGTGCCATCAGTTGTGAGTGTTATTTGAACACGATCACCAGACAGGGAGACAAAGGAAATGTCTTCAAGCACACGGTCTGCAGCAATCGCGCTACCACCAGCGATCAACAAAGCACCCAAGGAAACCAATACGGCGGAAACTAGCACCGTAGTATAGCGTTTAAGATTAGACCTCACCCTCATTTCGAGCAAAGCCCTAGCCTGTTTTATTATCTTCATTTACCTACCCTCAAGAGATTACGAAGCTTCCGCAAGAGCAATACTGGCTTCACGCACCCGCCAATCACCCAAGCCATCGACAACCAATTCTCGCAAACTTAGCTGGCCTTCGGTTACATCGACAATTTTGCCGAAATTCTGACCAATATAATTGCCTGTTTTTACCCGATGCACGATCTTGTCAGGATCACTGACTATCGCCCACAGTTCATTATCTAACTCTAAAGTACCTAACATATTTAATGAGTCAAGCGGGTATTGCTCGAGCAATTCTTTGCGCCGATCAAAGTCGGGGCTGATGCCACGTGGTCGCACAGACTGCTGCACAACACCATTTTCAGTAATTATCTGCTGAGGAATACGTTCCGTTACCCAAGCGGCAAACGGATCTTTCTCTAACGCCGCATCATAGGCAAAGACTTCAAAAGGTTTGAATTGCGGCAGGGGTTCAATACGCCCTTTTTGTTGGCTCTTAACCTGGGCAACGTAATTTTGTAGATCAGTAGTATCGCCACCACCGCAACTAGCAACCAGGACTGCCGCCAAAAGGGCTGCTAGTCTGAATACTCTAAACAAATATAGAGACAAATCTGACCCAGATAACAATGACGAAAAAGCCCTAGTCATAGCTACTCCTCTGCCTCATCATCAATATAACGGTAGGTCTTGGCGGTCACTTCCATAGAAAGGTTGGTCGACTTCTTATCAGTACTGCCACCTTTGATAGAAAAATTATCCAGCGTGACAATACGGGGTAGCGCCGCCACG
>JAESQP010000053.1 GCA_016765075.1 Gammaproteobacteria bacterium | reverse complement strand
GGTTGTCACATGCCAGACGGTATGGGCTGTGACGCTTTCGGCACCCCGCGTTTGGCTGGCCAAATTTTCCAGTTTATTGCCAAGCAGTTGGATGACTACGCCACGGATAAGCGTGAAGATACCGTGATGTTTATTATGAATGCCAACGCTAAGGGTTTAACCCCGCAGGAACGTCTTGATGTCGCGGCTTTATTAGTGAATGGCCAGATGACAGTAAAACGGCTGAGGACTGGCCACATAACAGGGAAACGGTTGATGCATCTGTTTCTGATCTAGCTGAATTGAAGGCGAATGGTGTTGAGGTGGGTGAAACCTATCTTGGCAAGGCGATCGTTAACCACGGCATTCCTGAGAAAACCGTTGCTGCTTGCCGTTCTTGCCACGATTATAATGGCCGTGGTGTCGAGCCTATGTTTCCGGCGATTGGCCAACAGAAATACACCTATATTGTTGCCCAGATGAAGCAATGGCGTGATGGGTCACGCACCAATGATACGCAGGCAATAATGCGTAATGTTGCCAAGAATATGTCTGATGAGGATATCAATAACGTTGCTGCATATTTGAGCTCTAAAGAAGCCTCACCTTACAGCATGGGTAACTCTCGCTTGCCGCAGCGTCACGTGCCTTACCACTAGTTTTAGCGTGTGATGTGCCGCGCCATGGTATGACGCGGATTTGAACTATACAAAGGGTGGCTTGTCCACCCTTTGTTTTTATCTGGAATAATTACGGGGTTTTTTATGGCTGCGAAGTCAGGATTAAAGCGTGGCGAAAAGATCTTATTTGGCATTTCTGGGGTGTTCATAGTCGTGGCGCTGGTGGGTTATGTTGCGCTGGAAGGCTATCGTTTAACGACGAAGAAGCAGATTTTTTCAAATCTCACTAGCTTTGATTTGTCAAAAGAAGGCAATGCAGGGCATTTAATTTTCAAGCAAAACCGTTGTTCGTCTTGCCATCGTGCTTTTTTAACTGGCACCAGTATGGGTGGCCAGACCACGCTCGATGGCATTGGCTCGCGTCGCAGCCAGGCCTGGATCAGAAGTTTTCTCGGTAACCCAGAGCCGGTATACAAGGAGACCTATCATGCAGCCACTTTTGACCATGGTTTGGGCAAAGAAGCTGCATATGTTGCCGAGCTGACGCCGCAACAGCATGACTTGATGGCAACGTTCTTGTCGCAACTGCGTTCTCAGCGTGGCGCCTCGACTGCGCCGCAGCCACCTGACGGGCATTCACCGTTTATCGAAAGCATGCTGAGTATCTGGGCGCCCGACAGTTGGAAAGAGAAGTATCAAGATGTGCGTACCAAGGATTTTTCACAAGACCCGACTTTTCCTGAAAGCCTAGTCGAAAAACCGGCAGCACAGGAGTGAGCACCACAAATAATCCGTCATGGGAAACTGACGTTGAGTACACGCGTTATACGCTGTGGTTTCTTTATGCCTGCATTATTTACAGCATTATCGGCTTTTCCTGGGGCGCGTTGATGGGCGGTATTGCCGAGTTTCGCCACTTTGTTGATCATCGCCCTCATGGCCAGCTTATTGTCCGCGCGCATACGCATATTAATTTACTGGGCTGGGTAGAGATGGCGATTTTTGCCTCGGTGTATTATTTTGTGCCGCGTTTAGTCAAGCGCCCCATTTTTAGTTTAAAGCTGGTCAAGGTGCACTTTTGGGTTCATAACACTGGCCTCATCGGTATGGTGTGTTTGTTTACCATTGCTGGTATTCTCGGCGGTACGGCCAGTCTCAGTTTGCCGCCCGATGAGGTGGAAGCGATCATCAGCCCCTGGTTGGCAGCAATGGGACTCTTCGGCAGTACGGTGCTGTTGGCCAACTGTATTTGGGGCTACAATATTTTTCGTAGTTGTGTTGGTTGGGAAAAAGACGTTGCTAACACAGCACAGTGACATAGGTCAATTTGAGATGAAACGATATACAGCAATATTTATGGTTATCACGATGGTAATGCTTTTGGCTGCCTGCGACATTAACCCTGGGCAGTTAAAGGTGGGTGAGCTGGCGCCTTCGCTTAAAACCAAGACCTTGGCCGATGTGCGCGGTGATTTTAGCCGTATTACGACGTACCGGCATCCTGATGCGCGTATGTATCAATTATCGCTTGATGAGGCATTAACGAAGAACAAGCCGATTTTACTAGAATTTGCCACGCCTGGGCATTGCACCGTATGCGACAAGCAGTTACAGATGCTAAAAGCGATGGTGAATAAATACGGTGATGACGTGTTGTTTTTGCATATGGATCAATACATGAACCCCGAAGCGTTTACTGCTTTTGGTGTGCTGGGCGACCCATGGACTTTCGTCATTGGTGCTGATCAGGAAGTTAAATTCAGGCGCCCTGGCCGTATGCTTTATGGTGAAATGGACGCTTTGTTGACAGAGACATTGGCCGACGCAGGATAGCTCTATGGCGAACAGTGATTACAGGCTGACGCCTGATCGCCGTGGTGCAGCATGGGATGCCTTATTGTATTTGCCGGTGGTTATTCTGCTTGGCGCCTATTCGCTAGTGCTATGGCATCAGAACAATCAAGTGATCGCCTACTTGCTGATGTTTCTCGCCAGTTTTATGGCGTTTATTGGTGGCAACCGAATCCTTTCTGGTCGGCTTATGCTGTTGCCGAGCGCGCCAGTTGCGATAAGTGTTAGCAAACAGCATGTCACGGTTAAATTACGTAATGATGAGCAGGTTGCGCTGGCGAAAGAGGTACGTTTTTTTTCCGATTACGCTGGTAAGTCATTTGGTTTGACCGGGGTCGATATGTCTGGCAAGAAGCGTCAATACGTCTTCCATCGCGGCCAGTTTGAGTCTCTGGCTGTTTACGAAGATGCGCTAGCCAGTCTTCGCATCTATAAATAATCGGTCTGAGGGCTTCTCAGCCTTGTTCTTGGCGATGTTTTTTGACGTCGTAGACCATGAAGCCGATAATGAGTGTCATCAGCCCACATACCACAGCGATAACAATGTATTCGGTTGTTTCGCTAACCAGCCCACCGATCAACATGTGTACTGAATAGCCACTTATGAATAAACTGCTAGCAATAACGATGAGATAGAGAATAATTTCTTTTAGAGATATCCAGTTTTGCCAGTTTTTATGAGCCATTGCGTATCACTAATTGATTGAATTATTTATATTTTAAACGAATTTGTTGTTATAAAAGTATTTATTCATTTTGTGTTCAAGGCGCATCAAGACTTGACTCAAAAGAGCCATTATGTGAATATTCCCCCGACTTTTTGTAGGGTAAGCCTGAGCGTTCGGCTTGCCTCTTTGTGAACCATACTGAATACGCCAAGGCAAGCAATTGCGCGTGGCATGAAAATGAGGAGTTAATATGGACAATTTAGTGCCATATTCGAAAACTTTTTGGGTGAGTCTGGTGGCGGGTGTTACCACCGGCATGGGCAATGGCAGCGTCTTTGGTGCCGCTATGATGTGCGCTTTGGGTCGCGGTCGTTTTGACGACTGGGGCGGTTGGGGTTCCTCAGTTTATGATCCAACCACTTTTATGGGTTTCATGATGTGGTGTATGCTCGTGTTTGGTTTTGCTTTTATGGCCATCATGATGGTTGCCGTTTCACGCCATGGCGTGTTGGAAGCGCGAGCACGTGCTGCCACCTAGGCGCGACACTTGCTGAATAGAGGAATAAATAGTAATGATGACTGTTATTGCAACGGTATTTTGTATTGTGCTGGCTTTCTCAAGCATGTGGTTCGCGTGGTATTTGATGATGCCAGGTAAACATTAGGCCGCGCTTAGTTCAAATAAAGCGGTCGAAAGCAGCACCATTTTTGGGTAATAATTTTTAATATTAAGTTTACGTTTTAAACGGAGTACAGGTTTCATGTTCAAGTATCTCTTTGCCAAGAACGAAGATATTCCCGCAGGTTCTGCGGCTGTCTTTTTTGGGTTTTCGTCCATTATTTGGTTCATAATTGGCACAGGGCTAGGTTCTTTCAATGCGGCGAAACTTGCTTTCCCTGATTTTGTTACCGGTAGCTACATGTTTGCTTTTGGTCATATGCGCCAAGTTCACGTTATGGCCGTTATTTTCGGCTGGATTTCGATGGCATTTGCGATGGCCTTTATGTACATCACGCCAGCGTTAGGTAATACCAAGCTCTGGTCTGAAAAGCTGGGTGTTTGGACTTGTTTTAATTGGAATCTTAGTCTTTCTATTGCTTTGTGTCTGATGTGGGTCGGTGTCACTTCAGGCCGTGAATACACTGATTTTCCATGGCCGATTGATTTGATTCTCCTGTTTGCAGTGTTGTTGCCGCTGGGGATGAACGTCTGGATGACCATTATAAATCGTAAGACGCAGGGTATTTACACCACTAACTGGTTTTTTGGTTCGGCTATATTCATGCTGCTGATTGTGGTGCTTGTTGGCAACCTGCCAGAGTATTTCTCTCTCACCGGTTTAACCGAAGCCTATTTGACTTGGTGGCACGCGCATAACATTCTTGGTTTGTGGATTACCCCAGTGGCGGCGGCGATTGCCTATTACACCGTACCGAAAATTACCGGTAACCCACTGTACTCTCATCGTATTGGCCACTTGCATTTCTGGTCAGTGGTGGTGTTCTACTCAACACCAGCGGCTCACCATTTGATGTCATCACCATTGCCTGAATGGTTGAAATCTTTCGCCTCAGTTGAAGGCGTATTAATTCTGGTGCCAGCGATTGCATTTGTGTCTAACTTGTTACTTACTATGACCGGCAAATGGCATTACTTTGTTGATAACATCGAAATTCGCTTCACCATTTCGGGTGTTATGTTGGCAATTCCATTGAATATGCAGGGGGGGTTCCAGCAGACGCGAGCGATTAACTGGTATGTTCATGGTACCGGCTGGATCGTTGCCCATGCTCACTTGGCCTTGTTGGGTTTCTCAACCTTCCTTGAGGCAGCTGCGGTGTACTATGGTTTGCAGACGATTCTACGTCGCAAGTTGTACTCATTAGCATTGGCTAACTTTCATTTCTGGTTCTTGCTGATTGGTTTTGCTACCTACTGGATCTCGATTACTATTGCCGGTTTGATTCAGGGTGCTGCCAAGATCTACGAAGTGCCGTATATCGATGTGGTGATTGCAGAGCATCCCTATATGATTGCGCGTTGGGTTGGCGGTACTATGGTATTCACTGGTAACGTTGTCTGGCTCTACAATATGTGGATGACAGCGCGTGCTGGCACGCCAGTACCAGTAGGGCGCTTGCCACATGAAATCGCTTACGAACGTTAATCGCTGCTCGTATCAGTCATAACGAATAGCGTTAAGCTTTAGCGGAGTAAAGAAGAATGGCTTTTAGAGAATATAAAATTGGTACCCGCATGTTTGGTATCGCCCTGGGTGGCTCAATGCTGATCACCCTCTATATGCCCAGCCTGACGATCTATAGTGTGGGCGTAACGGAAACCGGTCTGGTCAAAGGTTTGTCCTATGGCCATAACTCCGGCTTTTCTTACGCAGACCCTTGGTTGCAGGGTAAAGGTAAACCATTGACGATTACGATCAAAAAAGACCCAGTCAGCGGCGCGGATATTGATCCAGTGAGTGCTTATGTCTATGCGGCAGGCACACCTTTCCCTAGCGCGATTCGTAACCCGAATATTTTGGGTGCAGCAGTTCAAGCCTTGAGCGCAGAAGAGGGTCGGGTTGGCGATGCTGTTGAGTCCGAAGGCGCTGTATTTTTGGTGTCACGTGGTGACTATGAAGGTGAAACATTTTCTTACATTGAAAATGTCAGTGCAACACGTAACTGGAGTGCTGAGTCAGTGTTGACAGCTGCCACTGACAGCGACAAGCATCATGTTGGTAGTGGTAAAACGATGTTTGTGCGCGAAGGTTGCTGGTGGTGTCACACACTGTTGCCTGAGCAGACCCAGGATTGGCAGTACTTTGGTTTGCCACCACGTTTGGGTGACTTTAACGGTGAAGCGCCAACTGCATTTGGTTCAGACCGTAAAGGGCCTGATCTCTTGCATGTCGGTTCACGTAACTCATCAAAAGAATGGATGATGATGCACTTCTTTAATCCAAGGCTGGTTCAGCCGCATTCCATCATGCCTCGCTTCGACTACCTTTGGGGTAAAGTCGATGTCGATGGCAATGACATCGACTACGATCAATGGCGCGCAGATTACAATGACTATGTTGATGGTGAGAGCTTTTATCCACCAATCGTTCCGGATTATGCGCCGAATAGCGAAATCCGTTATCTTATGGACTTTATCTTGAGTTTGAAATAATTAAGTTTTCCGCAATTTAAGTTCCTATTGGAGGAATAGCCTCATGGCTTGGAAATACGATAAACCGCTCCATACGATGGCGAGCGATGACCAGAACGAACATGCTAAGCACGTTTGGGAGCATGAAAGCTTGGGCGGTATTATGGAAGATAATAAGCGCTTGCCAGAAGCTGTTGTATGGTTGTTGGTTCTCACCATTATCACCGCGTTTTTGGTGACTGCTCCATTATGGGGTCAGCGTCCGATGGCGATTATTTATGAAGAATATATCGCGCTTATGGATACACCCGAAGTGGCGGCATTGGCTGATGACGAAGCCAAGATGGATTATATTGTTGATACAGTGAGGTCGCAAGGCTCTGATTGGGCTGGCCATCAAGACCGACATCCAGTGACGATGAATGACCTGCGTTTGATTAAAGACCAGATCATTGAATTGCAGCGTGTGAATGCTGACATGGATTACTACACCGTTGTGGGTCAAGATGTTGCCTTAGCGAATTTTGAAGGTGAATTTCGTGATGATGGCGTTAAAATTCGTGTCCAGCCATCATGGGATTTGGGTTATACCATCGATGTTTTCTATGTGATCTATTTTTGTATAGCGGTGACTATCGTGGTTAAACGTTTACCACCCTCTGATTGGGAACCCGATCATTCAATTGGCCACTAATTTACTTTGCAGGTGATGAAATGTTAGAGATTGATAACCCACCATTAATACTGTTGATACCGATTTTAGTTGTGTTTGTTGCGCCTTATATTTATAGCTTTTTTATTGATAATTTTGATAAGTCGGATAAAGAAAAGCAAGACAAATAGCAGGCTATTTCTTGGTCTGCTGGATGATAAAAATGCCGCTCACCTGTCAGACAGGGGGCGGCATTTTTCTTCAAAAATATTAAACCTTTTCCTACCTAATGTGGTCTATTAGTATGTTAGCGTTCGTAGGCCACGATGAATAATAGCGACCAGCAAGCTATTGTGCTCTCCGATGAGGATCTAGACCGATTCACCATCGAGGGCATGAAGTCCCAAGAATACAGTATTGGCATATTTTTCTTTATGATGGCCGGCATTGTTTTATTTGCTGTGATAGTTTACAAATTTGCGCGTGATGCAAAAAAAGAAAGTATGCGCCGTGGTGAAAGTATGCGCCGTGGTGAAATTATACTGTTTGCCTGGTTGGTATTTGGTTTGGTTTGCGCTGTGGTGTACGGTGCGGCACAATTACTTTTTGGCCAGCTTATCTAGGAGAGTCCGATGACCGAATTTATGCAATCCCTGCCTGATGGCTGGACAATTTACCTTTGGATGGTTGCAGCGGGCGGTATTATCATTGCTGCAATTATTGGTCTTCGCTGGGCTTATAAGAATGAACAGTTTGATGAAGATATTAAATATCTTGTGTTTGATGAACATGACAAACCTAAGATGAGTCCAGAAGAGTTTGCCAAGTCACAAGAAGTTAATGCAGCGCAAGAAAAGCGTCGCACGGAAGTACTTGCAGAAAAAGCAGCGCTACGCAAGGCTGAGCAAGGTAGCTAGCAGCTAATGCGTCTCGGTGAAAAATGGATATTGGGTGGCATGGCGGTGCTTATCATCGGCTTGATGGTGCGCAATTACTTTGGCTATGCTGCCTTACCCAGCCAGGAAAAATCGATCCCCTTTTACAGCACCGCTTCAAAAGAGCTTACTCGTGCTGGCGATAAAATTTATAAAGCGCAAAACTGTAAAAAATGCCATGCGCTATGGACGCTGAAAAATCTTATGGCGACTGTTCCTGCGCCTATGTTGGATGGAATGGGTTCGCTGCGTTCTGAACAATGGTTGTTTGACTATTTTTCGTCAGAAAACCCGCAAGCTATACTTAAAGGTCGTTTGAAAGCGGAATGGAGCATGCCGTCGTACGCTCACCTGACAGAGCAAGATAGGCGAACCTTGGCCGCCTACATAGCAAGTTTGAAAGTCGAAGACTGGTATCTTGAAGACCTTAAAAAGCTAGAATATAAAAAATTAACGGGCAATGAATGGCCCGGCCCAGGCGCCGATTTAGATGCCGGCTCAGATAATGGTAATCAGCAATAAATTAGAAACCCTGAAATGGGCCTTGTTTGCGATTCTAAGTGGCTCCGCGGTAATGTATGCGCTAAACCAATTGCTCGGTGTGCGCATGGAGCTGTTTGGTGATTTGACCTCTTATTTCCATCCCAGCCTGTTTATTGGGCTAGTTTTAACACCCTTTATTGCAGGGGTGATTGTTTCTCTTATTTATGGTCTCGGCGGTAAAGTACTGTGCTATTTTCCCGCACTGATCGTTTATTTGTCGCAGTACTTTATCACCTTAATGGACAGGACGGCGGTACCTGATGATATGCGCCTACTCCCTCTGGGTTATATGGGTTTTATTATTATCGTTGCGATTGAAGCGGCAGCGGTGGGTGGCATACTTGGTGAGCTATGGGTCAAAAAAACCTATGGCCGCATGCCGCGCCATGTGGTTTACAAAGACCCGCCTAAAGATAGGCCTGACGAACCTAAATCAGGTTAGCAAGTATGCAGGCAAACAACCATCGACCTGAAATGAGCGAGGCCGAACGGGATAAGCGTAAAAGCTATCTCGCTGCGACTTTAGTTACCTGCGTAGCTGCGGCAACTGTTTTTGCGTTTTATCATATAGTCCAGTTAGGCGGTAGTCGTATCGAGCAAATGCGCGCCAATGCCACTTATGATGTGTCGGAGATGGCGTCGCGTATTCGTGCAGCGGGTGAAGACATTACTCGCCATCGCGAGAATGAAGCGTTAAATACAGTCGCTACCACGTACAGCATTGATCAAGCCGAGCAATTGCTGAAAGACGATATGTGGCTAGAACTGGGTGCGTGGGTAACAATACCCGCAGGTGAATTTATTATGGGTACTGATCGCAAGCTGGCGAACGATCAAGATAAGCCCGAACACAGGCCGTCGCTTGCTGCTTATGAAATTAGAAAATATCCTGTGACCAATGCGGAATACGCGCGTTTTGTCGCCGATGCCGAGTATCGCCCCCCCTTGCATTGGGGCAATGGCCGCATGAATCCAGGTGATTTGTTGGCTCCGGTGACTATGGTTTCCTGGTATGACGCCGCAGCATATTGCGATTGGGTTGACGCCAGGTTGCCACGTGAGATGGAATGGGAAAAAGCAGCGCGTGGAGAGGATGGTCGACGTTGGCCGTGGGGTAATATTATGGATTCAGACAACCTCAATACCTATTACAACGTAGGTTCGGCGACCGATGTCACACGTTATGCAGCGGGAGCAAGCCCTTATGGTGTATTTGATATGGCCGGTAATGTCAGTGAGTGGACGGCAGATGAATTCAAAGCCTATCAAGGTAGTGCTGCGTCGGCAGAGTTGTTTATACCTAAGGTAGGCAAAGCAACGACATCGTTAGATAGGTCCCTCAAGGTGGTGGATCTGATTGAGGTCGAAGCAACCTATGTTGTTATGCGTGGCGGCTCATTTAAGAGTGATCCGTTTGCTACCGCGTCTTATCACCGCAATTACTCGTTTCCACACTATGCCTCAGATTTTTACGGCTTTCGCTGTAGTAAAGATGTCGCAGCTAAATCAGGTTAATTATGTCCCATTTTAAATACGCCTACTTATTGCTATTGCTGTTACCAGTATCGGCACAAGCAGGTCTTGATAGTTATAGTTTTCTTCATGTCACGATTGAAACGCCTTGGACAATTTTC